>NZ_CP150231.1:2612500-2912500 GCF_037974225.1 Solibacillus sp. FSL R5-0691 | reverse complement strand
AGAAGCAATAATCAAGAACAAATGCGCTAAAGCGCCCGTTCAACTCCGACAGACATTGGAAGGCCCGACGCAAAAGTAAAAGCACCACCACTTTTGCAGGAGGGACTGAAATGGCCGAGGAGTTGGCGCTTTAGCCTAGACGGGACAGCATTTTATTTCTAGATTATTCAAAATGTCAAGATCTAAAATTTTCTTAACAAAAGAAAAATAACACCGCTTTGTCAGACGTGTTTTTAGTACATATGTGCCGGATATGCTATAATAGTAAGAATTGATTAAGGGACCACACCTGTGCGTTCCTTATTTCTTTGTTTACAAACAAATGACCTGCGTATTTGATGATATAGAATGTATTGAACGGAATGACTCGGAGGAATTTTATTGGAAAATAAACGTTTAAAATCAAAAGCTACTAATGTCGTGTCGTTTGTTCCGAATGGTGATTATTATTATAAGAAAGCTTTGAAGGCAATTGAACGAGACGAAATGGATAAAGCATATAAATATATTAAACGCGCGGCGGATTTAAGTCCGGATGACGCGCACGTGTTACTGCAGTACGGAATTCTGGAAATGGAACTGCAAAATTTTGAGCATGCATATGAGTTGATTCACACAGCCTATAGTCTAGAGCCGAATGAATCCGAAATCATTTTCATGCTGGCGGAAGTGTCGGGCTGTATCGGTCATATTGCGGATGCCCAAAAATACGCAGCACAATATTTAGAAATGGAACCGAATGGCGCCTATACGGAAGATGCCTCCGAAATATTGGAGTTTGTCGACTATGTGGGCGAAGAAATGGATGACATGGATGAATTTGATGGGGCGAAGCATGTGGCACAGGAAAAGGCCCGCCGCTATATGGAGCAGGGAGATTTTAAAACGGCAATCGAAATGCTGGAGCAACTTATTGAAGAGTATCCAGACCTTTGGAATGCGTATAATAATCTGGCGTTGGCTTATTTTTATGTCGGAGAAGCGGAACAGGCACGTGCACTTTTATATCGAGTGCTGCGTGAAAACAAAGGCAATCTTCATGCACTTTGCAACTTGGCCGTGTTTGCTTATTACGAAAAGAGCAGTGAAGAGCTGAACGAAATGGTCGGATTACTAAAGAAAATCCAACCGTTCGATTGGGAAAACCGTTACAAGCTCGGCGCGACATTTGCGTTAATCGGGCAATATGAAGAGGCCTACAAATGGCTGCGTTCAATGAGTAAAAAGGGGTATGATGGAGAGCCTGGCTTTTATTTCTGGCTTGCCCAGTCTGCCTACTTCTCAGGACACGAAGCCACTGCAAATGAAGCATGGAAAACGCTTATTCAGCTGGATCCTTCAAAAGAAGGAATGGAACCGTGGGCAAATGGTGAAGGTTCGATTTTACGCAATTCAGCGGAAAATCACCGTGACTTCATCATTCGTCAGCTAACAGATGAACATCAGTCCAGCCGGTTATTCGGCATGTTTTTATTGAAGCGGTCTGCCCATAAACAAGAGATTGTGGCACATCCTTCACTTTTAAATGTCTCGAATTTCACAGCGATCGAAAAGCTTTGCCTGGCATATGCACTGGACTATGATTTCAGCAAAGGCAGCAAGGAAGAACAGCACTTCCTACGCTTTATGGAAGTTGCCGAACTGATTACAGAAACAAATGATTCGATTTCATTGGAAGTCGCGCAAGTGTTAAGTACATGGTTTGCGCTTGGGGAAATTGCATTTGAACAAGGCTATACATTCAAAAATCGCGCGGCGCTTGCTGCTGCTGTTGAATATTCGTTCCATACGGCATTGGAAAACAAAGTGACGAAAAAAGCAGTTGCGGGCAAATATAATATTTCGACTGCCACATTATCGAAGTACAATGATGAGTTATATGAATTTGTACCATCGGACTTTGAATAGGCAGTAAATTTGTATTTACTCAAGCAATCTTATACGATAAAACTATAGAAAAGGTATACGCAAGAGGAGGATCTTCATGTCAGAAGAAAAAATTTATGATGTAGTCATTATCGGAGCAGGTCCAGCAGGTATGACTGCTGCGGTATATGCATCACGCGCTAACTTATCAACATTAATGATTGAACGTGGGATTCCTGGCGGACAAATGGCAAATACAGAAGCAGTGGAAAACTACCCTGGTTTCGATACTATTTTAGGGCCTGAGCTATCGACTAAAATGTTTGAGCACGCAAAAAAATTCGGTGCTGAATATGCTTACGGTGATGTAAATGAAATCATCGATGGTGATGAATACAAAATTATCGTTTCAGGTAAAAAACAATATAAAACACGCACAATTATTATTACTACTGGTGCAGAGTACAAAAAACTGGGCATTCCTGGCGAAACAGAGCTTGGCGGCCGCGGTGTAAGTTACTGTGCTGTATGTGATGGCGCATTCTTCAAACAAAAAAACCTGATCGTTATCGGTGGAGGCGACTCTGCTGTTGAAGAAGGTGTTTACTTAACACGCTTTGCGGATAAAGTAACAATCGTACACCGTCGCGATAAGCTTCGTGCACAAAAGATTTTACAAGATCGTGCATTTGCCAACGAAAAAGTAGACTTCATCTGGAATTCAACTGTGAAAGAAATTCATGAAGTTGACGGTAAAGTAGGCAAAGTGACGTTAGCTTCAACAGTTGACGGTACAGAGTCAGAAATGGAAACAGATGGCGTATTCGTATATGTCGGCATGCTTCCATTAACAGCACCATTTGCTTCACTGAATATTTTAAATGAAGCAGGCTATATTGTAACAAATGAAAAAATGGAAACAGCAATTCCTGGTATTTATGCAGCGGGTGATGTTCGTGAAAAAATGCTGCGTCAAATTGTAACAGCTACAGGTGACGGCAGTATTGCAGCTCAATCTGCTCAACATTACGTAGAAGAAATCAAAGAAAAAATAAATCAATAATTCTTTAACATAAATGTAATCATATCGTTACAAAATAAGGGTATACTAAAAGTGGAATTTGTTTTAACCCCCTTATATTTTTATCCTAAGGTTGTTTCAAGCGGTTTACGCTGAAGCAACCTCTTTTTTTATGGCTTTCCTGCATAAATGCTGGCATTATAAATGAAACGCTTGCTTTTACTGAATGCATAGGACAAGGTATAATAGAAATAAGCTTTAGAAAAACACAATTCGCTTCACGTATAGCGAAATTGTGTCTTTACTTATGTGGAATTTGTGAAATATTATATATTCACTTATCCATTAAATGAAAAAGTTGAGGTGTTGTGTATGCAACGTATTACAAATTTACTCGCTATTAAAGATGGTCAAGTATTATTGCTGCAAAAGCCGAGAAGAGGCTGGTTTGTGGCACCAGGTGGAAAAATGGAGCCAGGAGAGTCCATCTATGACTCGGCTATACGCGAATTTCAGGAAGAGACAAATTTAACACCAAAAGACGTTCATTTAAAAGGCGTATACACAATGGTTATCAAAAATGGAGATACGGTCGTCGATGAGTGGATGCTGTACACATTTATTGCAACAGATGTTGAAGGAACACCATTTGTCGAAACACGGGAAGGCATTTTAAACTGGTATGAAATTGATCGTTTAAAGGATCTTCCGATGGCAGCCGGTGACCGTACGAATTTATTATTTGCAGCGTTAAATAAAGGTACGCAATATGGTACATTTGAATATACAGAGGATTTTGAGCTGATCAGCGAAAAAATCCAAAACTCGACGGAACAAAACTAGAGGAGATGAAATAAGTGGCAAGTTCGAGCTATACACATGAGTTAGTAATTATTACAGGAATGTCAGGGGCGGGCAAAACGGTAGCCGTTCAAAGTTTTGAGGATTTAGGTTATTACTGTGTAGATAATTTACCTCCGGAGCTTTTAACTACTTTTTTAACGCTAATGAAGGGTTCCGAAAAAAAGATTTCACGTATGGCAGTTGTGATGGATTTACGTGGGAGAGAATTTTTTGGCTCATTGATCGAATCGCTCGACGCACTACTGGATGAAGAAGATATTTTACTCCGTATTTTATTTTTGGAATCCGATGATGCCACATTAGTTCGCCGCTATAAAGAATCACGCCGATCACATCCGCTTGCACCTCAGGGATTACCGCTGGAAGGGATTCAGCTGGAGCGCGAATTGCTCTCTGAAGTGAAAGGGCGCGCCAAATCAATCGTCAATACTTCCAAGTTAAAGCCGCGTGAATTACGTGAACGTATCGCCCAAGAGTTCAGCAATATGAGCAGTCCTACGTTTTCACTAAACATTATGTCATTTGGATTTAAGCATGGGCTGCCGATTGATGCTGATTTAGTATTCGATGTTCGTTTTTTAAAAAATCCTTACTATGTTGAAGAGCTGAGACATAAAACAGGGCTACAAACAGAAGTTTCCTCTTACGTATTGGCAACGGAAGAAACACAACAGTTAATTGCCAAACTGACTGACCTGTTCACTTTCATGATTCCCCATTACCGTAATGAAGGCAAATCACAGCTTGTCATCGCTTTCGGCTGTACGGGCGGTCAACATCGCTCCGTTACACTGGCTGAATACTTCGGGAAGCTATTGGCAAAAAATGATCAAGTCATCGTTACACATAGAGATATTAATCATAGGAAGGATTAATGAAATGAAAAAAAAGAGAACAAGAATCGTCGTAATTGGCGGGGGGACAGGCCTTTCTACAATTTTACGCGGTTTGAAGCAGCATCCTTTTGATATAACGGCTATCGTTACGGTTGCTGATGACGGTGGCTCTTCTGGCCGTTTGCGGGATGACTATGATATCCCGCCGCCAGGAGATGTGCGAAATGTAATTGCCGCACTTTCTGACGTAGAGCCGTTAGTCGAGCAAATGTTTCAATACCGCTTTTCCCAATCAAACGATTTAGGCGGTCATTCGCTCGGGAACTTAATGTTGACGGCTTTGACGGAAATTACAGGTGATTTTAACCATGCGATTGCTGAAATGAGCAAAGTACTGAACGTGCACGGAAAGGTCATTCCAGCAGCGAATAAAAAGGTTACGTTACATGCCGAATTGGCGGATGGGTCAGATGTGATAGGCGAGTCGAAAATTCCTTCAGGCCAGGCACCGATTAAACGGGTATACTTGGAGCCGAGTAATCTCAAACCTTTACCTGCTGCAGTTCATGCGATTGAACGGGCAGATTTTATTTTGATTGGACCTGGCAGCCTTTATACGAGCATCATTCCGAATCTATTAGTGAAAGGAATCGGGCAGGCAGTTGTTCGTGCAAAGGGTGAAAAGATTTACATTGCGAATTTAATGACACAGCAAGGTGAAACGAGAAACTTTACTGCGTCAAAACATATTGAAGCAATCCATGAACATGTCGGAGAAGCGTTTATCCAATCGGTACTGATCAATGAAAAGGAGCTGCCTCCTTCGATTTACGAAAATTACCGTGAAGAAAATGCCGAACCTGTAAAGTTTGATATAGAAAGATTGCAAGAAATGGGCATCACTATTATTCCAAAAGAGATCGCCCTTATTGAAAATGGAACAGTACGTCATGATGCGGTAAATCTAGCGGAATGGCTTTGTGAATATACATTACAGAAAAAACAAACAACGCAAGAATAGTAGTATGAAAGAAACACTACATAGGTTGCTGGGAAAGGGGGAGCGAATCCATGTCATTTGCATCTGAAACAAAGAAAGAACTGACGCAGGTAGAAGCGGGTGATAGCAGTTTAAAGGCAGAAGTATCTGCCCTGATACGGATGAACGGTTCGTTAAGTTTTGCGAATCGCCAAATAAGCTTGGACGTACAAACGGAAAATGCGGCAATCGCACGTCGGCTTTATACAATTGTAAAGAAGCTTTATCCATATAATGTCGAGTTGCTTGTGCGGAAAAAGATGCGTCTTAAAAAGAATAATGTGTATATATGCCGTGTTCGGGAAGGCGCACGTGAAATTCTTGCGGATTTAGAAATTGTCTCAAATTCATTTGAGTTTAATCATACGATCGCGAAATCTATCATACCGAAAGAGAATGAACGCCGTGCTTATTTACGTGGTGCCTTTTTGGCAGGAGGCTCGGTGAACAATCCGGAAACCTCTTCCTACCATTTGGAGATTTATTCTTTATATAAGGAGCACGGGGAAGCGTTGGCTGAGCTGATGAACCGGTACGACTTAAATGCGAAGACAATCGAACGTAAAAAAGGTTTTGTCACGTATTTAAAAGAAGCCGAAAAAATTTCGGATTTTATGAATTTAGTCGGTGCTGTACAGGCAATGCTAAAGTTTGAGGATGTGCGGATCATTAGAGATATGCGTAACAGTGTAAACCGTATCGTAAACTGTGAAACAGCCAACTTAAACAAAACAATAGGCGCGGCGTTGAGGCAAGTGGAAAATATCCGCTATATTGATAATGCGGTAGGCCTTGATCAGCTGCCGGAAAAACTGCGTGAAATTGCACGCCTTCGTGTGGAATATCAGGACGTGACATTAAAAGAGCTCGGTGAAATGGTTTCAACTGGCGTTGTCAGTAAATCAGGCGTCAATCATCGTCTGCGCAAAATCGATGAAATCGCGGATGCGCTCCGTCGTGGAGAAAGTATTTAAACTCACAAAAACGGAGCAAGTACATCAAAGCGTAAAAGAAAAAATTGGTAACGATTTCATAAAAGATGTTTCCAATTGTTGTTCTTTTCGGACAATTTCGTTAAGATAAACTTAAAGCGATGAACGGTTGTGAAAGGGAGAATTTCAACATGATTGAAAAACAAGTAGAAGTAAAGTTAAAATCGGGCTTACAAGCAAGACAGGCCGCTTTGTTCGTTCAAGAGGCGAATCGTTATAAAGCAGACGTCTTTTTACAAAAGGATACGAAAAAAGTAAATGCAAAGTCGATCATGGGCATTATGAGCCTGGCTGTTGCTAAAGGCACGGTTGTTACATTATGGGCAGACGGCCATGACGAAGAAAAAGCAATCGACGCACTACAACTTCTAATTGAAAAAGCGGATTAAAGCAAAAGGATAAAGCGCCCGTTCAACTCTTCTAACCATTGGAGGGCCCGATGCAAAAGTAAAAGCTCCACCACTTTTGCATGAGGGACCGAAATGGTGCAAGGAGTTGGCGTTTTATCCTGGACGTGGACAATCCTATTTATTAAAGCAATAAATAAAATGCGATAATGAATTTTATTTGCAAGACAAAAGCACAGCTGTTCAGTACATGAACGGCTGTGCTTATTTTTTTGAACACAAAAAAAGCATACAAGACGAATCTTGTATGCTTGAATGAATCGATTATTTTAATTGGTTACGCTCATAAATTTTATCGATTAGACCGTACTCTAATGCTTGCTCTGCAGACATGAAGTTGTCACGATCTGTGTCGCGTGCTAACGTTTCGTAATCTTGGCCACTGTTTTCAGCCATGATGCGGTTTAATTTTTCACGTAAGTGTAAAATACGTTTCGCAGCGATTTCGATTTCTGTAGCTTGACCTTGTGCTCCGCCAAGTGGTTGGTGAATCATTACTTCAGCGTTAGGTAATGCAACACGCTTGCCTTTTGCACCAGCAGAAAGCAGGAATGCACCCATTGAAGCAGCCATACCGATACAGATTGTTGAAACATCAGGTTTGATGAAGTTCATTGTATCGTAGATCGCCATACCAGAAGTGATCGAGCCACCTGGTGAGTTGATGTACAGGTAGATGTCTTTATCTGGATCTTCAGCTTCTAAAAATAATAGCTGTGCTACGATAGAGTTTGCAACATTATCGTCAATCCCACTACCTAATAAAATGATGCGGTCTTTAAGTAAACGTGAATAGATGTCATATGCACGTTCGCCGCGGTTTGTTTGTTCAATAACTGTAGGAATTAAGTTCATTGAAAAATCCTCCCTTTGTTAAAGCTTATATTCGATTACTTTTGCTGAAATTGACAAATATTTCAGCTGTAAACCTATCATACACGTATTAGTCAGTTATGGTCAAATATAAACTCTGATTTTTACAGTTGAAAATAAGGGGTTCCATCTGTATAATGAAAAAAGTTGCTCATATACTTATTTATATGTCCTCGTGGTGTAATGGATAACACTTCAGATTCCGGTTCTGAGGCTGGGGGTTCGATTCCCTCCGAGGGCGCTTTCTTTTTTAAAGATTATTGATCAGCATGAAGTAAAAATAATCTTTCTCTTCCATTTTTCTACAGTTTATTTTTGACGCTATACTATAAGTTTCCGAAACCGAACTAATTTAAACGCTCTTCACTTAAAAAAACAAAATTTCTTTATAAAAAAGTACATTTCCTACTTGAATTATATGTAGAAAATTAGTACATTATTAAATGTTGTGTTTTTACAAAACTAGTTAGATAGACCATACTATCATGTCCTTTAGGGGGCACCATTTTACTGTTTTAATATACGTTTCAATATCAATTGTAAAAAAACATCTGAGGTTTTTTTGCAATAGAGAATGAAGTTTTAGTAGGATAGAAGGAATCACTGTACCGGTTCTTTTTATCCTTCATTCGTTCTCTAACTAAATAATAATTTCAAGACTGTATGAGAGGAGCTCCTCTTGTGCGGTCTTTTTTTGTTTTAGTAAAAATTATTTATAGAATTAACATATATTATAAAAAACAGGGAATATATGTAATGGAATGTGAGGCTTTTTAGAAGGGGGATACAATAATGAAATAGTAAATGAGTGAATAAATATTAAATTATATGCAAATAAACCGTCAATTTTGTTATATTAATTCATCATACTGCAATAATAATCAATTTTTTAAAAATTAAATGTTGTATATTAATTGTGGAATTAATATAATTGAACATGTTATTAACAAAAAAACTATTACATCCAGGAGGATATTCATAATGAGTACTAGAAAACTATTTAAATGGGCAGCACCTTTAGCAGCAGCTTCGATGATTTTAACAGCGTGTGGAGCAGACGAATCTTCATCAACAGGTGATAAAGAATATAAGAAAATTGTTGCAGGTACGGAAGCTACATATGCACCATTCGAATACTTAGATGATAAAGGCAATGTTGTTGGATTAGATTCAGAGATTTTAGCAGCGATCGGCGAAGAGATGGGCATCGAGACAGAAGTGAAAAATGTAGGCTGGGACTCAATGATGAGCCAAGTAACAAATGGTGAAGTGGATATGGGTGCAGCAGCGATTACAATTACAGATGAGCGTAAACAAACTTATGACTTTACAGATCCTTATTATGAAGCGACGTTATTGATCGTGACAAAAGAAGGTTCGACAGTGGCATCGTTAGAAGATATTAAAGACAAAAAAATCGCGGTGCAAATCAATACGACAGGTCATATCGCAGCTCAGGAACTTCAAGGTGTTGCAAGCTCGAAGATTTTAGCTTATGAAAACTTCTCTGTTGCTTTAACAGAAGTACTGACAGGTGCAGCAGATGCCGCAATCGGTGATAATGCAGTAATTTTAGATTACCTTGAAAACAATCCTGATTCAGGCTTAAAAGCAGTGGAAGATAATTCATTCGAAAAAGATTACTTCGGCTTTATGGTGAAAAAGGGCAACAAAGAGCTATTGGACATTTTAAATGAAGGTCTTCAAAAAATTAAAGACAATGGCAAGCTAGCTGAAATTACAGGTACAGAAATCGAATAAGCTACATTTTAATTTATTGGAGGGTTTCAGATGGATTTTTTTGATTTTTTCCGTTGGGATATAATCTGGAACTACCGTGAACTATATGCAAAAGGACTTTGGGCGACTATTGTTTTAACAGCATGTGGTTATATTGGTGGGATCATATTCGGTCTGGTTTTAGGATTAGGCCAAGTTTCAACAAAAAAGTGGATTTACTGGCCGGCGAAAATCTATGTCGACGTATTCCGTGGTACGCCAATGCTCGTACAATTATTATTAATTCACTTAGCGGTTATTCCGACTATTTTCGGAACATCACAAGGTTGGTGGGTATCGGGTATTGTCGGACTGATTTTAAACAGTGCTGCATATAATGCAGAAATTTTCCGTGCAGGGATCCAGTCGATCGACAAAGGGCAAATGGAAGCTGCAAGGTCTTTAGGATTAACGCAAAGCCAGGCGATGCGCAAAGTTATTTTACCGCAGGCGTTCCGTCGAATGATTCCGCCTTTAGGAAATGAATTTATCGCACTGTTAAAAGATTCTTCACTTGTAACGGTAATCGCCGGAGCCGAAATTTTATACGTAAGTAAAGTAGTAGCCGGAACGTATCAGCGTTTCTGGGAGCCGTATTTATTCGCGGCGTTCCTATACCTTGTATTGACGTATGCTGTAACGAAGCTCATTGCATTTATCGAAAGACGAGTGGATATCAATTACAACCCACGTAAGAAAAAGGAGCGCGCGTAAATGATTAAAGTAGAAAACTTACACAAGCATTTTGGCAAGCTCGAAGTGTTAAAAGGGATCGATTATGAAGTACATGAAAAAGAGGTAGTTTGTGTCATCGGGCCATCTGGTTCCGGGAAATCAACGTTTCTTCGCTGCATGAATTTGCTGGAAGAAGTTACGGATGGGGCAATCTATATAGAAGGTACTAAAATAAATGATCCGAAAACAAATATTAACGAGATCCGTACAGAAGTAGGAATGGTGTTCCAGCAGTTCAACCTATTCCCGCATATGTCGGTGATCGATAATATTACGATGGCGCCAATGCAAATCCGCCAGCTGAACAAGGCGGATGCCGAAAAACTGGCACTGGAGCTATTGGACAAGGTCGGTTTGCGTGAAAAGGCATATAACTATCCGCAGCAGTTATCAGGCGGTCAGCAGCAGCGTGTAGCGATTGCCCGTGCGCTGGCGATGAAGCCGAAAGTGATGCTGTTTGACGAACCGACGTCAGCCCTTGACCCGGAAATGGTGAAAGAGGTTCTGGAAGTAATGAAGAATCTTGCAAAAGAAGGGATGACAATGGTTGTCGTAACGCATGAAATGGGCTTCGCACGTGAAGTCGGTGACCGTGTACTGTTCATGGATGGCGGCTATATCGTAGAGCAAGGGCATCCGGATGAAGTATTCGGCAACCCGCAAAACGAACGTACAAAAGCCTTTTTAGGAAAAGTTCTATAAAAGCAGTGGGGACTATCTTCTATTATGATGAATAGTAGAGGGTAGTTTTTTTATTTAGTAGAGAGCACAGATGGTTGGAATGCTGGGGAGGCGACTCCTTGGTGGATTTTTATAACGTAAACTATCAGAAGATTTAGAATTCCATATTGTGTGGCTCTACTAAAAAATGTATAATCTTAACAAAAATAGAGGGGGTTTTATAATGTTCAAGACGAAGAAATTTTTAATAACAATGCTGCTAATGACATTAACGATCATTTTAGCCGCATGCGGAACATCAGACGATGAAACATCAGGAAGTGCAACAGCCGGAGAAGGTGGCGGTAAAAAGCTGCTAGTCGGAACAGAAGCAACATTTGCCCCATTTGAATCAATGAATGACAAAGGTGAGATTGTCGGAATCGATGTGGATATTATGAACGCAATCGGTGAAGAAATCGGTTCGGAAGTCGAGTTCCGAAATGTCGGTTGGGAGCCGGTATTCCAACAAATTACGAACGGTGAACTGGACTTAGGTGCTTCAGGCATCACAATTACAGAAGAGCGTAAAGAAACGTATGACTTCACAGATCCATATTATGAAGCGTCATTGATGATCGTTGTAAAAGAAGATTCACCAATCGAAACATTGGATGAGTTAAAAGATCAAAAAATCTCGGTTCAAATTAATACAACCGGCCATATTGCCGCACAAAATCTGCAAGGAAAATCAAGCTCAAAAATTTTAGCTTATGAAAACCAGCCAGTGGCATTCCAGGAAGTAATCAATGGTGCAACAGCAGCAGCGATCGGCGATAATGCCGTTGTAATCGAATACTTAAAGAACAATCCGAATTCAGGACTAAAAGCGATCGAATCGGATCAGTTCGAAAAAGAATATTACGGCTTCATGGTGAAAAAAGGGAACAAAGAATTATTAGACCGCTTAAATGAAGGCTTAGCAAAAATTAAAGAAAACGGTAAGTTAGAGGAAATTACAGGTCAGAAGATTGATTAATTAATTGAAAACACAGGCATGAAACCTTTTGAAAAGGAATTCATGCCTGTGTTTTAGTTTATATTAGAAAGTTCTTTAACCGAATTGCTCTAGAAAATAAATTTGCGTCCCTCCCCATTTTCGTTGAGGGGTTTTTGTATTGATTTAAACATTGCTGGAAAATTGCGTCACAATATCGTTTATCATATCCACTTGCATAGCAAGCATCATGGTTCAGACAGCAATTATCTACTTCATTCGTTGGTGCACCAGGTCCAGTGCATCCCGGACCGCAGTAGCGGTAACCAGGAAAGCAGAACCCCATAGCAGGACGTCTCATCATCCCACCTCCTTCTAGTAGGTTCCATATATAGTATGTTCACCTAATAAGAAGAGGAGGGCAATCCTATTAATTTCATCATAAAACCATTACTTTACACTAGCAGACTTTACGGGTGACACCGAAGATTCAGCTACTTTCAATACCGCATTCAGAAGGACATCCGCACCTTTTGAACATTCTTCGTAGGAAGTATATTCATCTTCGCGGTGACTGTAGCCTTTCGCACTTGGAACGAAAATCATCGTAGAAGGAATGTACTGTGCAATAAATTGAGCATCGTGGCCGGCACCGCTGAACATATGATGGCGTGAATACCCGAGTTCATCTGTGCTTGCTGCTACAGCATGGACAACTTCCGGTGCGAAATACACCGTATCCCGGCTCCATAGTTTTTCGTAGCTCAGCTCGCAGTTTTCGATTTCTTTTGGCAGGTCAAAAATAATTTGCTCCACTTGCTGAATGACTGCCGGGTCCTGATGGCGGGATTCCAACGAGAAGGTTACGTTGCTCGGGATGACTGTATGAATGTTTGGGTAGGCATTGATGCGTCCGATTGTATAAACAAGATCTTCAGGAAGCTGTTTTAATTTATTTTGCAGGATCGAAATGATTTGCATCGCGGCAAACATACTGTCTTTACGCATGGAAATAGGGGTAGTGCCCGCATGGTTTGATTCGCCGGTTAACGTAATGTCATAGCATACCATGCCAAGTACGCCTTCCACGACACCAATCTCTTTTTTATAATGTTCCAGCACGGGACCTTGTTCAATATGAAGCTCCAAATAGGCATGGGCCTCTGTCAGACGATTTGCAGCGTCGCCTTCATAGCCGCTTTCTTTCAGGGCTTGTTCAAATGTTACCCCTTTAGGGTCAGTTGAAGCGAGCATCTTTTCCTTTTCGAATTTTCCTGAAAGAACACCTGAAGCCATTAATGACGGTTCAAAACGTGCACCTTCTTCATTTGTGAAGTTTACGATAGTAATAGGATGATTCAGTTCAAGTTTTTCATCAATAATTGTTTGGACGGCTTCCAGTGCAGTTAAAACACCAAGCACTCCATCGAAGCGTCCGCCTTTAATGACTGAATCCAAGTGTGAGCCGATGACAATCGGTAAATTATCGGAGTTGGAAGGAAGTGTTGCATACATTGTGCCCATATCATCGACCGTTACGATCATACCGAGCTGTTCGCAAATTTCCTTGAATTTGTTGCGCGCGAGAATATCTTCGGGAGATAGGCTTAAACGTGTGACACCGTTATTTTCTGTAGCCCCAAATTGGCTGAATAAATCAATCATGTTTTGAAGTCGTTCGCGATTTGTTTTTAACATAAATGTCCCCCTTAAATTCAATAATATATAAACATTAGCACTAGCATATAACAAATTAATATATACTTAATGTAAAATGTTACAATAATTGTATGGACGAATTGTTAATGATAGGGGGCTGCTTATGTTAACCGTAAAAGAAGTTCTAAATCGAAAGTACTTTGAATCAGCGAAGGTTGTCGCAGGTCAAACCGGCTTAAATCATGCAATCAAATGGATTCATATATTGGAAGTAACCGATGTGAAGCAGCTTATTAGAGGAAATGAGCTCATTTTGACGACAGGCGTCACTTTAAAAGATAATGAACAAGGCTTTTTGAATTTTGTGAAGCAACTTAGCGATTTGCAGGTAGCCGGGCTTTGTATTGAGCTGGGGATGTATATTCAAACCGTTCCGGAAAGTGTTATGAATCTGGCAGATGAACTGGATTTCCCGCTCATCGTTTTTCAGGAGATTGTCCCGTTTGTCGGCATTACGCAAGATTTGCATACAGCAATCATTCATCAGCAATACGATATTTTAAGGCAGCTCGAAGATTATTCCCAGAAGATCAACAATTATGTTTTGAAAGTAAATGATAAAGTAAAGATTTTGCAGTATATGCAAAAGTATTTGAATGTGGATATTTATTTTGATGTGAAAAGAGGAGCAAGTCTCGCAATCCCGGATAAAAAGATTGAAAATTGCAAAAATTACATTGACCGTTTAAGTAGTAAGCATAAAGCAAGTATTGAAGTGAATTTATTTGATCAGTTGTACGGCACGGTTTATATCTACTCGGAAAAAAGAGAAATGACGGAGTTGGATTTGCTTATTTTGGACCGTACAGTCGTTACGCTTTCGCAATTTATTTTAAGAGATTTATATATTGAAGAAAAACTGGAGAACGAGAACCGGAAATTTTTCGAAAAGTGGCTTGATGGTGAAAACAGCGATGACGAGCTGCTTTATTTTATCGAAGAGATCGATCAGAAATTGAAGCATAATGGCTGGATGGTTATGATTCATCAGCTGAGAAGGAAAAATGCGAAGAAAGATTTAACGAACTATAAAATCAATCTTCGTCAGGCGCTGCAGAAGGAAGGGTTTTACACATTTATTGTCGAGCAGTCCCAATATTTGATTTTCATCGTCAATGACCTGTCTCAGGGAGCTACGTATAAAGAGCGGATGAACCGTGTGATGAATGAGATGATCCAGCAAAATAAACAGGACATGCTGATCGCTGTTGGGAAATATGTTTCGCATTACAATGAATTGAAGGAAAGCTATCAAACCGCGCAGGAAACATTGCAGATTCGGATGAAACATATGGAGCTTTCGTATTTTTACGATGAATTGGTGCTGTACCATATGGTGAAAGTGCTGCAAAACAACAACAGTCTCATGCAGGCGGCGAAAGAAAAAATCGAAAAGCTCAGCCAGTATGACTGCAAGCACAATGCAAATCTGATCCAAACGCTCGATGTGTATTTTCAGTGTAACGGACTGAAAAAGGAAACAGCCGAAAAACTGTTCATCGTTCGCCAAACCCTTTATCACCGCCTGGAAAAGGTGGAGCAAATTATCGGCAATGATTTTATGAAGTACGAAAACCGCCTCTGCCTGGAGATTATGCTGCTTATGACGAAGCATAATTATTATGAGGGTGTGAAGGTTTAGGAGGCGTGGTCTAGTAAGCTCTTTGGCCTTAATGTGAAATCGAGTTCAACATCCATTTGACACAATGTATAATGCCCTTATTCTTCCAATAAGCGAAAATAGAAATAGAGTTTAGGAATGTAGGAGGGAAATGCATGAGCCAATATGTAGAGTATAACTGGAAAGCAGATGACGAAAAACATGTATGGCACTCGATGAAGCCTTATAACCCGGAAGCAACATTTATCGTTGAGCGAGCGGAAGGGGCTTGGCTGACAGACATCGATGGCAATAAATATTTAGATGCAATGGCAGGGCTTTGGTGTACAAATATTGGTTATGGTCGTAAGGAGATTGCCGACACAGCTTACGAGCAAATGCTTAAAAATTCTTATACACCGCTAACGAACGGACACACACCGGCGATTTTACTGAGCCAGAAAATCAGTGAGCTGCTTGGTGATGAATATGTTGTCTTCTATTCGAACAGCGGATCGGAAGCAAATGAAGTGGCGTTTAAAGTGGCAAGACAATATCATCAGCAAAAAGGTGATACGAACCGCTATAAAATCATTTCCCGCTACCGTGCTTATCATGGAAGTTCAATGGGCGCATTGGCAGCAACAGGCCAAGCGCAGCGTAAATATAAATACGAGCCGCTTGCACCCGGCTTTTTACATGTAGCACCACCTGATCAGTACCGCAATCCGGAAGAAGCGGTCGATGGTGAGGCTACGACATTGCCAAGTGTGAAAAACATCGACCAAGTAATGACTTGGGAAATGTCCGAAACGATCGCCGCGGTCATTATGGAGCCGATCATTACAGGTGGCGGTGTCATCATGCCGAATGAAGATTACTTGAAAGGCGTAAAGGAAGTGTGCGAAAAACACGGTGCGCTGCTGATAGTTGACGAAGTGATCAATGGTTTTGGGCGTACAGGTAAAGCGTTCGGATTCCAGAACTACGGCATTAAGCCGGATATTGTGACGATGGCTAAAGGGTTAACAAGTGCCTACATGCCGTTATCAGCAACTGCAATCCGCCGTGAAATTTACGAGCAGTTTGTCGCAAACGGGGAATATGAATTTTTCCGTCATATTAATACATTTGGCGGTTCACCGGTCGCTTGTGCGGTCGCACTAAAAAACATTGAAATTATGGAGCGCGAAAATTTATTCGAACAATCCGTTGTCCTCGGAGAATCGCTGAAGCGCACATTGAAAGAAAATCTCGAGGATCATCCTTATGTGGGCGATATCCGCGGTAAAGGGTTACTGATCGGGATTGAGCTTGTTGAAAATAAGGAAACGAAGGCACCGCTTGATGTTGAGCGCGTTAATGCAGTGATTGCCTACTGTAAGAAAAAGGGTGTCATTATCGGGAAAAACGGTGTAACGGTAGCGAACTTCAATAACGTATTAACACTGTCACCGCCGCTTTCAATTTCTTTGGAGGAAAAGGACCTGATTGCCAATACAGTGATTGAAGCAGTGAACAGTATTAAATAAAGGGGGATCTTCATAATGACAGAAGCAGTTTCGGTAAAAAAATTAACACATTTTATCAATGGGGAATTGGTCGAAGGCAAAAGCAACAACTATTCGAAAGTTTATAACCCGACGACAGGCGAAGTAATTGCCGAAGTTCCGATTGCGACAGCTGAAGAAACACGTGAAGCCATTGCAGCAGCAAAAGCGGCTTTCCCGGCATGGCGTGATTTATCTGTTGCGAAGCGTGCGGAAGTATTGATGCGTTTCCGATTTTTACTGACAGAAAATATGGATCAGCTGTTGGATATTATTTGTACGGAGAGCGGGAAAACGTTGGAGGATGCGCGCGGTGAAGTGACTCGTGCACTGGAATCGGTTGACTTGGCAATCGGTGCGCCACATCTGGTGAAAGGGGAATATTCGGTAAATGTAGGTGGTCAAATCAATGCCTACTCTGCGAAATATCCTTTAGGTGTCGTGGCGGCGATTTCGCCATTCAACTTCCCAATCATGGTGCCGTTAGCGCAAACATCGATGGCGGTTGCTGTCGGGAATGCGGTTATTTTAAAGGCATCTGAAAAGGTACCGATGACTTCACTGTTTGTTAGTGAACTGTGGAAAAAAGCAGGACTGCCGGACGGGATCTGGACAGTAGTGAACGGCAGTAAAGAGGCGGTAAATGAGCTGCTGGAAAACCCGACTGTTCAGGCGATTTCATTTGTCGGCTCAACACCTGTTGCGAAATATATTTATGAAACGGGTTCAAAATACGGCAAGCGTGTAACGGCTCTAGGCGGCGGGAAAAACAATATGGTTGTTATGCCGGATGCAGATTTAGAGCAAGTAGCGAACGCGTTTATCGGTGCAGCATACGGCGCGGCGTCTCAACGCTGCATGGCGATTTCAACGATTATGCCGGTTGGTGAAGAGACGGCTGACCGACTAGTAGCGATTTTGAAAGAGAAAATCAGCAACTTAAAAGTGGGCAGCTATAAAGAAGAGGGCACGGATTTTGGTCCGGTCATTTCAAAAGAATCGAAAGAGAATATTTTAAAAGCCATCGATCTAGCCGAACGTCAAGGGGCGACGGTTGTAGTGGATGGCCGTGAACTGGATATCGTGAAAAACTCGGAAGGCTTCTTCGTTGGTCCGACATTGCTGGACAATATTACGAAGGAGATGGAAAT
Source organism: Solibacillus sp. FSL R5-0691 (assembly GCF_037974225.1). GTDB lineage: Bacteria > Bacillota > Bacilli > Bacillales_A > Planococcaceae > Solibacillus. The sequence goes on along the minus strand of NZ_CP150231.1, from coordinate 2,894,411 downwards.
TTTCGATGAGGAAGTTTTCGGTCCGGCTCGTAATGTCGTGCGCGTAAACTCGCTGGCGGAAGCGATTGATTTCATTAATGGTCAGGATCTGGCGAATGGGGTTACGATTTTCACGAACGATGGTGCGGCAGCGCGCAAGTTTACAATGGAGATCGATGTCGGCATGGTCGGCGTCAATGTACCGATTCCAATCCCTGTCGGCTATCATAACTTTGCCGGCTTCAAAGGTTCGCGCTTTGGTGAAGGGCATATGTTTGGTCCGGATCAGGCCCGATTCTTTACGAAAACGAAAACAGTATCGGAACGCTGGCCAGACACAACAGAAACGACAGCATCGACATTCGCTTTCCCTAGCAATAACTAAAATACATGAAGAAACAGCTTAATTCCAGGATGTGGGGTTAGGCTGTTTTTTAATTGGGTGTTTTATTAGAACATTTGCGGCGGATATTAGAAGAAGTTGGCCGGTTATTAGAACAGTTCGCGAATTTAGTAGAAGATTGAGTAGTAATAAGGTTAGCGGACCCTGTTTTTGGGGTGGGCGGATGCGGGTTCGCGGTTTTATTAGAACATTGCGGGCGGATATTAGAAGAAACGCCGTGGATATTTGAAGATCGGGAGGGGATATTAGCACATTGCACACACATATTAGAACAATAGACGATTATATTAGAACATCCAAAGTTTATTAGAACAAATAAAAATATATTAGAACATCCTCCTAATATATTAGAAAACTTCACCCACGAACCTCACTTCTAGTAGAACCCAAATCAAAACCAATACATTATGTTAGAAAAGTTTACGCAAAGACAGTATATTTCCTTACAACTTTTAACCTTTTGTCTAAAATATTTACGGAAAAAATTACCTTTTGTATATTAAATTTAGTCTAAATATTCAGTAAATTTATGTATATGAAGGATTCGCAAGGGTTTTCGCCAACAGAAAATATTTTTAAAATTTTTTCTGTTAATTAGATATTATGTTACTAATTATTACATATAATACTATATATTAAATTATATGCTAAAAAACTAGTAAATATTCTCAAATACTAGGATGCACTTTGGTTTTTCATTTTTTCAATAGAAATTACTAGAAAACTAGGAGGGTTCATATGAAAAAGATTATTACTGGGGGAACAATTGTTACTGCTGCGGATACATTTAAAGGGGAAGTGCTGATCGAGGATGGGATCATCACTCAAATTGCAGCGAAAATAGATGATGCAGATGCGGAAATTATTGATGCAACAGGAAAGCTTTTATTCCCGGGTGGTATTGACCCTCATACCCATCTCGATATGCCGTTCAACAACACGGTAACAGATGATGACTGGCAATCTGGAACAATTGCTGCGGCATACGGGGGAACAACGACAATTATCGATTTCTGTATTAGTGCGGGCTCGCCTACATTGATGGATGCGATCGATACATGGCATGGCAAAGCGAAAGATAAAGCCGTAATCGACTATGGCTTCCACTTAATGATCGGTGATTTAAACGAACAGCGCTTGCAGGAATTACCGGAAGCGTTGGAACGAGGCGGAATCAGCTCGATCAAAGTGTTCCTTGCCTATGCAAAAGAATTCCAGGCGACGGACCGGACATTATTCCAGGCGTTTAAAGTCGGGAAGAAGCTTGGCGCAACGGTAATGGTTCACTGTGAGAACGGATCGGTTATCGATGAGCTAGTAGAGGAAGCGAAAGCGAATGGTCAGACGGAGCCGATCTATCATGCGCTTACTCGTCCGCCTGAAGTTGAAGGGGAAGCGACGAAGCGTGCGATTGAGCTGGCGAACTTGGCTGGAGCGCAATTATATGTCGTGCATGTCACGTGTAAAGAAGCGGTTGATGAAATCATTTCAGCACGGAATAAAGGCTACAACGTGTTAGGTGAAACATGCCCGCCGTATTTAGTCCTTGATCAGACAGCATTGGAGAAGCCGAACTTTGAAGGTGCGAAATATGTTTGGTCTCCGCCGTTACGTCCTGTAGAGCATCAGGAAGTATTGTGGAATGCATTGAAGGCGAAGCAGCTGCAAACGATTGGTTCGGACCAATGTTCATTCAGCTTCAACGGCAAGAAAACATTAGGGAAAAACGACTTCTCGAAAATCCCGAACGGTGGACCGTTTATTGAAGACCGTTTCTCTGTCCTGTATTCAGAAGGGGTTGCAAAAGGGCGCATTACGGAAAACGAGTTTGTCGATATGATTTCAACGCAGTCTGCGAAGATTTTCGGGCTGTTCCCTAAAAAAGGAACGATTGCGGTTGGTTCGGATGCGGATATCGTATTATTCGATCCGACGGTGAAACGTACGATCTCTGCGGAAACACATCATATGAATGTGGACTACAACGCATTTGAAGGGCTGGAAGTGACGGGTGAGCCACAAAGTGTGCTAGTGCGCGGTGAATTTGTCATTCAAGATAAAAAATTCGTCGGACAGCTTGGTAGCGGCAAGTATATCCGTCGTGAAGTAAAAGGATCCACTAAAGTAACTTCATAACAAGGTCAATTACGCTCTCGTAATTGCGTCCAGATTCGTGGATCAGCCAGCCTTTGTTGCACATCGCAACATTTAAAGGCTGGCATCCATTTCACTAAAAAATCTGTGACATCTGCCGGGGCTTATTTTTATCCAGCAGGTAATTGGGTATCGGCTGGATAAAGATTCAACAGCTAAAAGTAATAACAAATCAAACTGGAGAGGGTTGTTATGAAATGAGCAATAGTTTAGCGAAGAACTTTGAAGAGATATTTGATGGGTTAACAACATACGCGGCAACTGTTGAAGCGAATCGTTGTTTGTACTGCTATGATCCGCCATGTGTAAAGGCGTGTCCGACGAGCATTAATATTCCGAGCTTTATCAAGAAAATTGCTTCGAATAATATGAAAGGTTCTGCTCGTGTCATTATGGAATCGAATCCTGTAGGCGCAAGCTGTGCGCGCGTTTGTCCAACAATCGAGCTTTGTGAGGGGGCTTGTGTGTTGAACAGTGAGGAAAAACCGATTCAGATTGGTCATCTTCAGCGCTATGCAACGGATTGGCTGCGTGAATCGAACGTTAATCTGTTTACGCCACAACCGACAAACGGCAAGAAAATTGCGATTATTGGAAGCGGTCCTGCGGGGTTGTCTGCTGCCCGTGAACTGGCATTGCTAGGATACGGTGTGACAATTTTTGAAGCGGATGAAAAAGCGGGTGGTCTGAATTACTACGGCATCGTTTCATTCCGTCTGCCGCAAGATGTGGTGGAGTGGGAAGTGCAGCAAGTACAGAATCTTGGCGTTGAAATTAGAACGAGCACAAAAATCGGCGAGGATGTATTGGTTGATGAGCTGCTTGAAAACTATGACCGCATCATTGTAGCGGTAGGTATGGGTAAAGTACCGATGCTTGGCATTGAAGGCGAAGAGTTGGACGGTGTGTATGATGCGATTGATTTCGTAAAGGAATCGAAATCTTCATTTACTGATCGCGTACTGGGCAAAAAAGTGCTCGTTATCGGTGCAGGTAATACGGCGATTGATGCGGCGACATGTTCTGTAAGACTTGGTGCTGAGCAGGTGCAAATCGTTTACCGTCGTACATCGAAAGAAATGACGGCATACGACTTTGAATTTGATTTTGCGAAGCAGGACGGTGTTGAATTCAGATGGCTGACATTACCGAAGCGCATTATTGGCGACGAAAACGGTAAAGTGATCGGAATGGAATGCATCAAAATGAAGCTGACGGATATCGAAGGTGGAAAAGGGACATTAACGGAAATTCCTGGTTCTGAATTTGTGATTGAGGCGGATGCGGTGATTCGGGCAATCGGCCAAACGAAGCAGTATGAGCTGATCGAGCATTTAGGCTTGGCGAATACTCGCGGTGTGATTGATGTGGATCACAACAGCCTTAAGACATCCAATCCGAAAATTTACGCTTGCGGTGATGTGATTTACGGCAACGGATACGGTGAGGCGACAGTTGTATCGGCGGCGCAGCAAGGCAAAGATTCGGCTTACGCGATTCATTATGAACTAAACGCAAATTCAGAAATTGCATAGGGGGAATTGAAATGGCAGATTTACGAATAGATTTTGCTGGTATTAAGTCACCTAATCCTTTTTGGTTGGCATCGGCACCACCGACAAACTCCGGCTATCAAGTGCAGCGTGCATTTGAAGCAGGCTGGGGCGGCGCTGTATGGAAAACGTTGGGCGACCCTATTTTAAACGTTTCCTCTCGCTTTGCTGCGGTTAGTTTCAATGGTCAGAAGGTAGCGGGTTTCAACAATATTGAGCTCATTACAGACCGACCGCTAGAAGTGAACTTAAAGGAAATTTATGAAACGAAAAAACGCTTCCCGAATCATACGATCATCGCTTCATTGATGGTCGAGCCGAAAGCCGAAAAGTGGCATGAAATCGTGAAAAGAGTCCAGGACGTTGGGGTAGATGGCTTCGAATTAAACTTCGGGTGCCCACATGGTATGGCGGAACGTGGCATGGGAGCCGCTTCGGGGCAAGTACCTGACCTGGTGGAAAAACAGACATATTGGGCGAAAGAATATGCGGAAGTACCGGTCATCGTCAAACTGACTCCGAACATTACGGATATTACTGTAACGGCGGAAGCAGCAGTGCGCGGCGGTGCGGATGCGATTAGTATGATCAACACAATCAATAGTTTGGCGGGCGTTGATCTGAACTCTTGGAACACGATTCCGCATGTTGGCAATAAAGGGGCACACGGAGGTTATTGTGGACCGGCCGTGAAGCCAATTGCACTGAACATGGTGGGCGAGTGTGCAAGAAGTCCGTATATCAATTTACCGATTTCCGGAATTGGCGGTATTTCGAACTGGCAGGACGCTGCTGAGTTCATCTTGATGGGTTCGACGAGTGTGCAAGTTTGTACGGCGGCAATGCACCACGGCTTCAGCATTGTTGAAGATATGATCGATGGTTTAAGCAATTATTTAGATGATAAAGGCTTGAAATCGGTGATGGATTTAGTCGGCAAAACAGTACCGAAATATTCGGATTGGGGAGATTTAGACTTAAATTATAAAGTTGTTGCAGAGATCAATAATGATGTTTGCATCAACTGTAATAAATGCCATATTGCCTGTGAAGATACGTCTCATCAATGTATCGATCTGTATACAGAAGATGGCCGTCCAATGCTGAAAGTGCGTGAGGAAGACTGCGTAGGCTGTAACTTATGTTCAATCGTCTGTCCGGCAGAAGGTGCGATTACGATGAAGGAACTTGTTCCGACACAACCGCCGATGACGTGGAACGAAAGACAGAAGCTAATTGCAGGATTTGCCCCAAGCAGTTCAAGTGTTGCGAGGTAGTTGGCGCAAATTTTTAAAAGGATGGCTGTCAGTCTAACCCACGTCGCATGTGCGGCAACGGGTGACTGACAGACTTCCTCTGTAGACCAAAAAATTGAATAAAGAGAGGTGTAGCGATGTCAGACAGAAAAGAAGCAAATAGCAACTATTTAAAATCACCAGATTTACTTCCTGTCACACACGAAAACCGAAGTATTAGTATGATGGGCTTTGGGGTTATCTGGGTAGGGATGGCCATCGTACTCGCCGCATTCGCAATCGGTGCGGGAGGAATTATCAATCTAAGTATGCCGATGCTTATCCTGGCGACATTGGTTGGATCGATTCTAATCGGGATTTTCATGGTCGTCATCGGGGATATCGGTGTTGAACACGGTTTATCGTTTCCTGTTTATATGCGTGCGCCATTCGGAACAATCGGCACGCACTTCCCGTCATTTGCCCGTGCATTTACAGCATCATGCTGGTTCGGGATCAACACATATTTTGGATCATTGGCGATCAACGGTATTTTGAACATTTTGGTCGGCTTTGACAATTGGTTTATCTGTTTCCTAGTATTCGCGACGTTGCAGTTGTTCAACGTATCGCTGGGGATCAAATCAATTGAACGTTTCGCGGATTTCGCTGCACCGGTCATTATCTTTATTTCGATTTGGATGTATTTGCAATTATCTGCTGAAGCGAAAGAGCAAGGCAAAGCGGTATGGTCATGGGTGGAAGCACCGCAAACTGGTTTCGAACAGTTTACGGCATTCATGGTAGTCGCTACGGCAATCATGGGCTTCTGGGCAACATTGGCTGCGGATATGCCGACGCTTTCTCGTCACTTCAAAGCACCGAAAAATGAGCGTAACTGGTTCAAACGAAATAAAACACAGTTACTTGGCTCTTTAGTAGTTCAGCCAATTTTCAATACACTGATGATCGTCATCGGTGCGGTATGTTATATGGCGACGGGTTCAGGTGATCCGGTCAATGCACTTCAGCAAGCGGCAGGCGGTTTTGTCCTTGTGATTCTGTTGTCGATGATCGTACTGGCGCAATGGTCGACAAATACTTCCGCGAACGTTATTCCGGCCGCGACGATTTTCTCAAATATCGGCGGACCGAAAATACCGTTCTGGGTAGGTGTAGTCGTAGCCGGTATTGTCGGGACGGTTGTGCAGCCTTGGAGCTTGTTTGAAGTTTTAAATAGCGTACTTCTTGTTGTAGGGGGGATCCTTTCATCGATTGTCGGTATTTTATTTGCCGACTATTACTTGCTCCGTAAGCGACGAGTAAATGTAAAGGACCTTTATGAAGCAGAAGGGCAGTACCGCTATTTGAAAGGGGTCAATGTAGCAGGTATTATCGCTTGGGTAATTGGCGGTCTGATCGCGAATATTTGGCCATCATTCTCTTCGCTGATCGGTTTCTTTGTAGGGGCAGCGCTTTATTATGTGCTGGCGAAATTCTGGTGGTTCAAAAAGTATCCGCAAGCGGAAATCGTCAATCCGAGCGATGACGAATATTTAGGTATTACAGCAGGACGCAGCTGGGAAATTGACGCTGTTCCAGAACCGATTGGTGTAGAGCAAACAGCTTCAACAGATTAAATGTAAACGAGGTGCGATCATGTCAGAATTTCAGTTTGTAGAAAAAGAAATTCAGCAAATTGATGAACTGCTTGCTGAAAACTATATTATTAAAACGATCGATGAGAACCTGGAAGGAGCTTTCGTTACATTTGTCAATCCGGCAACTCATGATGAGCGTTTACTGCATATTAAAATGGCAGACACAAGAAAGTACTTCTCCAGTAAATTAATGGAACAATTAAGCAGTTGAAAATTAAAGGGCCAGGCGCATTTCCTACGGGATGCGCCTTTTTTATTTTATTTGCACTGAAAAATTTTTAACGAGGGCATATTTCGACATGGAAATACATATTGTGAAGAAGAACAAGTGGATGCACCAGTTGAATCCAGAAAAATTTCTGATCGAAGTGGAGGGTTATTATGGGTGGAGGTAAAGGCACATTTCAGAAATGGAGGAAGAAAGTCAACAAGAAGGTGACAACGCTTAGCAGTAAAACGTCTTTTGCGGTCGACCGGTCCAAACTGCGAAAACAAATCAATGGAATTGAAGAAGAGATCAGAGTGCTGAAACAGCAAATCGGGGAAATCGTCAACTTGAACCGCAACAGCCTGTTTTCAGTCAGTATGGTGAATTATCAGCTTGCGCAAATTGAGGCGAAAGAAAACACGATTGCGCAGCTGGAAAGAGATATTGAAGAATTGAATGAGCTCAGTAAATTAGCGGGTGTCGAAGAGGAGGAAATCAAACCCGACCTGAAAGCAAAGCAAACGATCGACGATATTACGGCGTCCTATATATACAATTGCGCCAACTGCAATGAAGTGTACGATGAACCGAAAAAGTTTTGCGAGGAGTGTGGATTTAACATGGATTAGCGCTTATCGCTGAAATTTACGATAAGCAGAGTGAAATCATCGTAAAGGAGGAAGACCAAATAGAGAACGCCCAACTTTCTATAAACTTTAGAAAGTTGGGCGTTTCTTTGTAGAGAAAGCGGATTTCTTTACACCCGCTTTTCCTGATTACTTACGATGTTCTACAAGGTCAATTGCCCCTAATACTATATGGGCAAGGCCGAAACCGAAAATGGTATTGGCAATCATTTTGTTCGTACCGATTTTTTGTTTCATCGCATACCCCGTTGCAGTGACAGCTGATCCAAGTACAGTCGGAATTAAACCTTCACGAATATTTTTCATAAAAGCCCCTCCTTCATCGTAGTAGGTGAAACAAGCACCGTTCCTATTGTTTGTACTTCTGTGTGAAGTATTTATTGTAAATATTGGATAAATTATTTGGCAATTTTGAAACTATACAATGATTTGTTCGTATAGTTTATTGGGCATACTAGTTAGGCATATTTTTTGCTTGTTCTGCTTGGCCGTACATATTGAGCATTGTGCTCATATCCTGTGGTGACAGTTGTGGTACTTGGTAATAGCCTTTTTTGTTTTGATACAGTGAAAGTTCATAGGCCATTTCGATACAGTTTGGTACTGAATCTTGCAGCACACGACGAACAACAGGGTTTGTGCTTTCTAAAGCAGCAACTGTTTTCCCTGAAGCACCCATTTTATGGACACTTAGCAAGAAGCCCGAAATAATCGCATCATTAATTTCGTTTGCTGAAGTGATCGGTTTTTTCGCTTCACCAGGTTTGATGCCGTAAATTGTATCGTTCCCCATGTTCATATTATAGCTGCGTGTAGGATGTTTTGGATCATGACCTGTTTTAAAGGCTTCCATTGTAATGTTGTACTCATCAAGCATAAATGCGTACTGACGATCCAAAATAGATAAAAGCTCGCTGTCTTGAACTTGATCACGGAGCAGGACGAATTGGTTTAATCCGCCGATCATCGCGCTTAGTACTTCATGAACATCCAGTATTTCATGGGCACCATGATTTGTTGAAAAAGGCATTTGATTGTCTTGAGATTGGGATGATTGGGTAAACATGAATTAGTAACCTCCATAGTAAGATATTTCGAACACTCTTATTGTGGAAACGAACAGTAATTTTATACGCATTTTTAAAAAAGAGAGGATGGGGCAAATGTTTAAAAAAAATGAACGAGGCAGTGCTGTATTAGTCGCCCTTATTGCAATTGTTGCATTAATCGTCATTGCGGCGATGCTTGTCGTGCCAAAATACAACAAACTTGTTACAGGCGAAGAGACAGTGGACGCAGCTTGGGCACAAGTCGAAAACCAGCTGCAGCGCCGATTTGATTTAGTACCGAACTTAGTAAATACGGTGAAAGGCTATGCCGAACATGAGGAAGAAATTTTCACACAGATTGCAGAAGCCCGTACACAATACGGGAATGCCAATACAGTAGAAGAAACGGCGGACGCAAACAATGAGCTGTCTTCTGCATTATCCCGTTTACTTGTTGTAGTGGAAAACTATCCGAATTTAAAGGCGGATGTACAATTTACTCGTTTAATGGATGAACTGGCAGGAACGGAAAATCGTTTAACGGTAGCGCGTAAAGATTACAATGACACGGTTCAGCAGTTTAATAATGATGTTCGCCGCTTCCCAGGAAACTTAATCGCAGGCATGTTCAGCTTTGAACAAAAAGACTACTTTGAAATTAAAGAAGGTGTGGAAGAAGCACCGGCTGTTGATTTTGGCGATTAATGATCGGGAATACTGAAGCTGTCGGCAATGACCGGAGCTTCTGAAAAGGGGGACTGTATGTGAGATTAATGGTATCGCTTCTTCTATGGTTAATGCTCGTACCGCTCCAAGCGATGGCAGCCATACCGGAAAAACCGGCCTACAATTCTTACGTGTACGATTATGCGAATGTGCTGTCCGATGATGTGGAGCAGAATCTGATCCAGTCGGCAAAAGCGCTCGAAGGGTCAACGGGAAATGTCATTGTCATGATGACGATAGATACGATCGACGGAATGGACGCGTTTGAATTCGGTACGGAGACAATGCGCAGCTGGGGTATCGGTGATGAAACACTCGATAACGGGATGCTGATCTTTGCGACAACCGAGCAAGGTGAAGGGGAAAATGATGTATGGATTACGGTCGGCGGCGGTCTTGAAGGAGATTATCCGGACGGGAAAATTGGCAGCATGATCGATACGTATATGTTGCCGTATTTAGCGAATGATGATTATACAAATGCGTTCGCCAGCATCTTCTCTGTTTTTTATGAAGAAATGGGTGGTGAAGCAGGCGGCGCGGATTTAGTACAGCCAGTTGCGTCAAATGAAGATGATGGGATTTCAATCGGCTTTATAATTTTCATCATTATTATTTACTTCATCATTACGAAGTTTGGCGGTGGCGGTGGCCCAGGCGGACGCCGACGCACAGCACGCCGAGTGTACCGCAGTGGTGGTTTCGGTGGATTCGGAGGCGGCGGCTTCGGTGGAGGTGGCGGTTCATCGGGCGGCTTTGGCGGCTTCGGAGGCGGCGGCTCATTCGGCGGCGGCGCGGGCAGGAAGTTTTAGGATGAGGTTGAGGGAAAGGGAGCATCTCACTTTTGGGTGGGGTGCTTTTTTGTTGTGGGGGGTTCTAATAAGGTGGGGAGATGTTCTAATAAAAGCTGACGATGAGAATGAGGTGCCGGATTTCTAATAAGTTGTCGGATTGTTCTAATAAACCCGGAAAAGTTCTAATAAAATGTGGATCTTCTAATATAAGTGGCAGATGTTCAAATAAGTGTTGCGGATCTTCTAATAAAGGGTCGAGAAGTTCTAATATGTCAGTCGGATGTTCTAATATATCCGGGGAAGTTCTAATAAAAGCATTGGTCGCGAATTTTTAATATGGTGGTGCTCCGGTTTTCTAATAAGTTGGTGCATTGTTCTAATAAACGGTCGAGAACTGCTAATAAGTTAGCCGGAAGTTCTAATATAGCGGGGAAAAGTTCTAATAAAAGCTGGTGATGGAAATGGGGAGCACATCTTCTAATAAGTTGCCGTGATGTTCTAATAAATCCGAAAAAGTTCTAATAAAAAGTTGATTTTCTAATATAAGTGCCAGATGTTCAAATAAGTGACCCGGATCTTCTAATAAAGGGTCAGGAAGTTCTAATAAGTCAGCCCAAAGTTCTAATATAGCGGGGAAATGTTCTAATAAAAGCTGGGGATGGAAATGGGCTGCACATCTTCTAATAAGTTGCCGCGATGTTCTAATAAACCCGGAAAAGTTCTAATAAAATGTGGATCTTCTAATATAAGCGGTAGATGTTCAAATAAGTGGTATGGATTTTCTAATAAAGGGTCAAGATGTTCTAATATGCCGGTCGGATGTTCTAATATATCCGGGGAAATTCTAATAAAAGCTGGTGATGGAAATGGGCTGCACATCTTCTAATAAGATGCCGCGATGTTCTAATAAACCCGAAAAAGTTCTAATAAAAAGCCGATTTTCTAATATAAGTGCCAGATGTTCAAATAAGTGGTCCGGAACTTCTAATAAAGGGTCAGGAAGTTCTAATATGTCAGCCAGAAGTTCTAATATATCGTTAAAAGTTCTAATAAAAGCAGCAGACCGCACTTTCTAATATACGGTCATGAAGTTTTATTGAGTTATTCCACCGTTTTTCAACTTAGTTCGCGCAATGTTCTAATAAACAACCGCAAACTTCTAATACCGCACCCGAACCTTCTAATTAAACCAAAAAATCTTCTAATAAAATCCCGGCGCACACCACCCACTCCACCCAAACTCCGCTATAATAAAAAAAGGGAGGAACTGCCAATGATCATCAAATTTTATTCGAAACCGGACTGCGGACTTTGCATTGAAGGGCTCCAAACATTAAAAATCGTACAGGAAGATATCGACTTTACGATTGAGCATTATAATATAGAAGAAGATGACGAAGCGCATGAAAAATATATGCTGATGATTCCGGTTGTGGAGTATAACGGGGACGTTGTGCAATACGGGCAGCTTGATTATGCAACGTTGTACGAGGCGCTGGTGGACTAGTCATCGGTGCCTGTTCGCTATTTTTTGTAATAAATTCGGTCAGATAAGTTGCAAATCCCTCCGAGCCGATCTATAATAAAGACAGAAATTCTTTTTTTTACCCCATGTGGGACATAAAATATTTATGTGGGACAAATATTGTCCAACGTAACAAATCAGGTAGGTGGTTTTTTGACGGATATTTCATTTTTTGCAGCTGAGCGTAAACTAATACCTGAAATTGATGCTCTTTTTCAAAAGAGATTTCGAGTTTTACAAGCAATTGCGACATTTAGCCCGATTGGTAGACGTGCTTTAGGTGAACAGCTACAGATGACAGAGCGTGATATCCGGAATGAAACAACGGTCCTGAGTGAACAGCAATTGATCTTGATTCAAAAAAAAGGCATGATTTGCACGCCAAAAGGGTATGAAGTAATAGAGCAGCTTTACGAACTGTATCGTGAGCTTTCCGGTATTGTGGCGATGGAACAGCAGCTTACAAACATCTTTGGCATCGCACGAGTCATCATTGTGCCAGGTGATGCCGAGCAGGATGAAACGGTAAAGCAGCAGCTCGGTAAAGTTGCGGCACAAGTATTACAGCAAATCGCACCTGCGAAAGCCAATATTGCGGTAACAGGCGGCAGCAGTGTTGCATCGATGAAGGAATATTTATCGGACGTCCCGGTGCTGAGTGACGCGAAATTTATTGCGGCACGCGGTGGTATGGGGGATGAGATGACATTCCAGGCGAATACCATTGTTTCGAAGTTTTCAAAAAGATGCGGGGCAACATACCGCACATTGTTTTTGCCGGAGCATTTAAGTGAGCAGGCGTATGAAGCGATGAAGGATGAACCGATTATTCGGGAGATGATCACACTTTATGAACAGGTGGACATCGTGATTCACGGAATCGGGGCAGCCCAGGAAATGGCGCTTCGACGTAAAAGTTCACAGCATGAGCAGCAGTTACTTGAAGAAAAGGGCGCGGTTGCCGAAGCATTCGGCTACTATTTCAATGTAAATGGTGACACGGTTCATCATCTGAGGACAATTGGAATCCAGCGTGATCAAGTAAACAAAGCGAAGCATGTTCTTGCCATTGCGGCAGGCAGAAATAAGGCGGCTGCGATTCAGGCATATTTTAAAAATGCCGCATCGCAAACGATTTTGATTACAGATGAACAAACCGCAAGTACGATCCTTAAGAATTAAACATGTTTTTAAAAGTATGTTTTTACACATACTATTTTAATAATAAAGTTATTGGAGGAATTACACATGGCATTACAATTAGCAATCAATGGATTTGGACGAATCGGACGTTTAGTATTCCGTGAAGCAATGAAGCACGAGGAATTTGAAGTAGTTGCAGTAAATGATTTAACTGACGCTGGACAGCTTGCACACTTATTAAAATACGACTCAGTACATGGAGTGTATGATGCAGACGTTCAAGCGGAAGAAGATGCATTTATCGTAAACGGCAAACGCATTCAAGTGCTTTCAGAAAAAGATCCTGCGAAATTACCATGGGGTGAACTTGGCGTAGACGTAGTTTTAGAATGTACTGGTAGATGGCGTTCAATGGAAGAAGTATCAAAACATATCGAAGCCGGCGCGAAAAAAGCAATCCTTTCTGCACCAGCAAAAGGCGATATGCCAACATATGTAATGGGTGTTAACCACGAAGATTACGACCCATCACAAGATGTTATTTCAAATGCTTCTTGTACAACAAACTGTTTAGCACCACTTGCAAAAGTATTGGATGAAAAATTCGGCATCAAACGCGGTATGATGACAACTATTCACTCTTATACAAATGACCAACGTATCCTTGACTTCCCGCACTCTGACCCACGTCGTGCACGTGCAGGCGCGGTATCAATGATTCCGACAACTACTGGTGCGGCAATCGCTGTATCAAAAGTATTACCACAATTAAAAGGTAAATTGGACGGTTTCTCAATGCGTGTTCCAACACCAAACGTATCATGTGTTGACTTAGTTGTTGAATTGGATAAAGACGTAACAACAGATTCAATCAACGCTGCATTAAAAGAAGCTTCTGAAGGCGATTTAAAAGGCATTCTTGCTTACAACGAATTACCATTAGTATCAATCGACTACAATGGTAACCCGGCGTCATCTACTATTGATGGTTTATCAACAATGGTAATGGAAGGTCGTATGGCGAAAGTTGTTTCTTGGTATGATAACGAAATCGGCTACTCTACTCGTTTAATGGATTTAGCTTTATATATCGCAAAACAAGGTATTAAAGAATAATAATTCACCTAAATGTGACATACTTTTTCGGAATTAAAGGAAAAGTGTGTCATATTAAAAGGAAACGGGCATAAAAAGTATAGCCTTTAATACATGTAAACCTTATAATAAATAAGGGTAAAAGAGCGGCAGGGACTCACCCGGACCGCTCTTTTTTCGGATATAAGGATAAATATACAAAACAGAGGCGATATCAAGACAGTCTTATCGAATTTTGTTACTATTTTAACTAGCGAGTATACGATCCATAATAATTGACGAACGAGTATGAAGGAGGATTTTCAGTATGTTTTTAAAGAAATCAATGAACGATGTAGATGTAAAAGGAAAACGCGTATTTGTGCGTGTCGATTTTAATGTGCCGATGGATGAGGGCCGCATTACCGACGAAACGCGTATTCGTGCAGCTATTCCAACAATTGAACAACTAGTAAACGCTGGAGCAAAAGTTATTTTAGCTTCACATCTTGGCCGTCCAAAAGGCGAAGTAAATGAGGACATGCGCTTAACAGCAGTCGGCGAGCGTCTTGCGGAATTAATGGACAAGCCGGTTAAAAAATTGGATGAATCAATTGGTTCAGATGTAGAAGCAGCGGTTAACAATATGCAAGAAGGCGAAATTATCCTGCTTGAAAATGTTCGTTTCCATAAAGGCGAAGAGAAAAACGACGAAGCATTGGCAAAAGAGTTTGCAAAGTTAGCAGACCTTTATGTAAATGATGCATTCGGCGCAGCTCACCGTGCACATGCTTCAACAGAAGGAATCGCAAAACATGTACCGGCTGTTTCAGGCTTATTAATGGAAAAAGAGCTGGACGTACTAGGAAAAGCATTATCAAATCCAGAGCGCCCGTTCACAGCAATTATTGGTGGAGCAAAAGTTAAAGATAAAATCGGTGTGATTGAAAACTTATTAGATAAAGTGGATCACCTGATTATCGGTGGCGGTTTAGTATTTACATTCGTCAAAGCGATGGGTCACGATATCGGGAAGTCACTTTTGGAAGAAGATAAAATCGAGCTGGCAAAAGGCTTTATCGAGCAAGCGAAAGCAAAAGGCGTTCAACTGCACATGCCGGTTGATGCTGTCGTAGCAAACGAGTTTTCGAAAGATGCTGAAACGCAAGTAGTGGCAATCGATGCTATTCCATCTGACTGGATGGGACTAGATATCGGACCGAAAACTGCAGAAAACTATGCAGAAGTGATTAAGCAATCAAAACTGATCATTTGGAACGGACCAATGGGTGTATTCGAAATGGAAAAATTCGCAAACGGTACGAAAACAGTTGCGGATGCAATGGCAACAACAGACGGCTACACAATTATCGGCGGCGGTGACTCGGCTGCAGCGGTAGAAAAATTCGAAGTCGCTTCAAAAATGGACCATATTTCAACAGGCGGCGGTGCTTCATTAGAGTTAATGGAGGGTAAAGAATTACCGGGAATTGTAGCGTTAAACGATAAATAAATCGTTTCGAGGCTGAACTATCTGTTAAAGGTTGGTTGAAGCGGGTTTGAGTGCACGAAAAGCTTTGCCTAGCGGATATCAACCGGACAGAATCTTTTAAAAACGGAGGGTTTTGAATGAGAAAACCGATTATAGCAGGAAACTGGAAAATGTATAAGTCATTTGATGAGGCAGTTGATTTTATCGAAGAAATCCAACAACAGGTTCCTTCTCCGGATAAAGTCGATGCGGTCATCTGTGCACCTGCATTATATTTACCAACACTTGTCGTAGGGGCAGAAGATTCAAGCCTGGCAATTGGTGCACAAAACATGCACTACGAAGATGAAGGCGCATTTACAGGGGAAATCAGCCCGAAAATGCTTTCGAATGTCAATGTCGACTATGTGATTTTAGGTCATTCGGAGCGTCGTGAGCTATTCAATGAAACGGACGAAGCGATCAACTTAAAAGTCCGTGCTGCACTTAATTACGGTATTGTACCGATTATTTGCTGTGGTGAAACATTGGAAGAACGTGAAGCGGAGCAAACCGAAGCAAAAGTGGCACGCCAAATTACAAAAGCATTAGAAGGCTTTGCTCCAATTGAAGTAGAGCATATGGTCATTGCCTATGAGCCAATCTGGGCAATCGGAACAGGGAAAACAGCTACTGCAGAAGATGCGAACACAGTGTGCTGTGCAATCCGTCTGGCGATTGAAACATTATACGGAAAAGATACAGCTGAAAAAGTGCGCATTCAATACGGCGGCAGTGTGAAGCCTGAAAACATTGAAGAGCTTTTAGCACAAGAGCATATCGATGGCGCATTAGTAGGAGGAGCAAGCCTACAGCCAGCATCATTCATGAAGTTATTGGAGGCGGCAGAAAATGCCTAAACAACCCGTTGCACTAATTATTCTAGATGGCTTTGCCTTTCGCGATGAAGTGAAAGGTAATGCCGTAGCACAAGCAAATAAACCGAACTTTGACCGTTACTGGCATGCCTATCCACATGCGACTTTAACAGCAAGTGGTGAAGCAGTAGGTCTACCAGATGGTCAAATGGGGAACTCTGAAGTTGGACACTTAAATATCGGAGCTGGACGTATTGTGTACCAGTCTTTGACACGTATTCATAAATCCATTAGTGACGGTGATTTCTTCCGTAACGAATCTTTACTGGAGGCTGTTGAACATGCAAAAGCGCATGGTTCAAAGCTTCATTTAATGGGTCTGCTTTCTGATGGCGGTGTTCATAGCCATTATGAGCATTTGTTTGCCTTGTTGAAATTGGCGAAAGCAAATGGTCTTGAGAAAGTATATGTTCACGGTTTCCTAGATGGACGTGATGTCGGTCCAACGACAGCACTTGGTTATATCCGTGAAACTGAAAAACAAATGAAAGAAATCGGGATCGGGAAGTTCGCTTCGATTCACGGTCGCTATTATGCAATGGACCGTGACCGCCGCTGGGAACGTGTCGGCTTAACGTACAATGCGTTAGTTGACGGGATCGGTCAAACAGCATCTACTGCAACAGCTGGTGTCGAGTCTTCGTATGAACGTGAAGTGCATGATGAATTCGTCGTGCCGTTTGTCGTGACAGAAGAAGGCCGACCAGCCGCAACGATCAGCTCAAACGATGCGGTTATTTTCTTCAATTTCCGTCCGGACCGTGCGATTCAATTATCGTCTTTAATGACAAATGAAAAGTTTGACGCGATGCCACGCTCTGAAAATCATCCGACGAATCTGAAATTTGTTACGTTTACACATTACAGTGATGATGTCGTTGCAGATGTGGCGTACGAAAAGTACGATTTAGTCAATACAGTCGGTGAGGTTATTTCCAAAGCAGGCAAAACGCAGCTTCGTATCGCGGAAACGGAAAAATATCCGCATGTGACGTTCTTTATGAGCGGTGGCCGTGAAGAGACATTTGCCGGCGAGGAGCGCATTTTAATCGCATCGCCGAAAGTGGCAACTTACGACTTGAAGCCGGAGATGAGCGCGTATGAAGTGACGGATTCTTTACTGGAAGCTATTGCAGCAGATAAGTTCGATGCGATCATTTTAAACTTTGCGAACCCGGACATGGTCGGACATTCAGGAATGCTTGAACCGACGATTAAAGCGATCGAAGCAGTGGACGAATGTTTAGGGAAAGTCGTTGATGCGATTACGGCTAAAGGCGGCTATGCAATCATTACAGCAGACCACGGGAACTCGGATGAAGTCGTGACACTTGATGACAAGCCGATGACGGCACATACGACAAACCCGGTACCGGTGATTGTGACGAAGCCTGGTGTCATGCTTTATGAAGACGGTATTTTAGCCGATCTGGCACCGACAATGCTTGAATTACTTAATATTGCCCAACCTGCAGAGATGACAGGGAAATCGTTAGTTATGCCAAGCGAACAGAATTGATCGCGCGGTTAATTATATAGCTTGTCCTTGTGCAAGCACCTACTAAATTTATCAATAGAGGAGTTTTTTATTATGCCATTCATTACTCAAGTATATGCTCGTGAAGTATTAGATTCTCGCGGTAACCCAACAGTAGAAGTAGAAGTATTCACAGAATCAGGCGCATTCGGCCGTGCTATCGTGCCATCTGGTGCTTCAACTGGTGAATATGAAGCAGTTGAATTACGTGATGGAGACAAAGGCCGTTACTTAGGTAAAGGTGTTGAAAAAGCGGTAGAAAACGTCAACACAATTATCGCGGAAGAACTTGAAGGCCAATATTCTGTATTGGACCAAGTAGTAATCGACCAAGCGTTAATCGAACTTGATGGAACAGAAAACAAAGGTAAATTAGGTGCAAACGCAATTTTAGGTGTGTCAATGGCAGTAGCGCATGCAGCAGCTGACTACCTGGACATTCCTTTATACCAATACTTAGGTGGCTTCAACTCGAAGCAATTACCAGTACCAATGATGAACATCTTAAACGGTGGTGCACACGCTGACAACAACGTGGACATTCAAGAATTCATGGTAATGCCAGTAGGTGCGAAATCATTCAAAGAAGCATTACGTATGGGTACAGAAATCTTCCATAACTTAAAAACAGTATTAAAAGAAAAAGGCCACAACACAGCTGTAGGTGACGAAGGCGGATTCGCTCCTAACTTAGGTTCAAACGAAGAAGCAATCACAGTAATCATCGAAGCAGTTGAAAAAGCCGGCTACAAAATGGGCGAAGAAATCCGTTTAGCGATGGACGTTGCATCTTCTGAGCTTTACAACAAAGAAACAGGCAAATACGTTTTAGCTGGTGAAGGCGTTGAAAAAACTTCTGAAGAAATGGTTGCTTGGTACGAAGAGTTAACTTCTAAATACCCAATCATCTCAATCGAAGACGGTTTAGACGAAAACGACTGGGCTGGCCACAAGCTATTAACAGAGCGTATCGGCGACCGCGTACAATTAGTTGGTGACGACCTGTTCGTTACAAACACGACGAAATTATCTCGCGGTATCGAAGAAGGCGTTGGCAACTCGATCTTGATCAAAGTTAACCAAATCGGTACATTAACAGAAACATTTGAAGCAATCGAAATGGCGAAACGTGCTGGCTACACAGCTGTCATCTCTCACCGTTCAGGCGAATCAGAAGACAACACAATCGCTGACATCGCTGTTGCAACAAACGCAGGGCAAATCAAAACAGGTGCACCATCTCGTACGGACCGCGTTGCGAAGTACAACCAATTACTACGCATCGAAGACCAACTAGGCGCAACAAGCCGTTTTGAAGGGTTAAATTCTTTCTATAATATTAAATAATTGTATGTAGTAGGGGGGCACTCGCTTTTGGCGGGTGTCTTTTTTGGTGGGGTGGGGTTGGGGTGCGGGGGGGGGGGGCGGTTTATTAGAAGAAATGGAGCGGGAGTAGCGGGGGTTTATTAGAACAATTGAAGCGGATATTAGAAGATCTGTCGGGGATATTAGAAGAACCGGAATAGATATTAGAAGTTCTGTGAATTTAAGTTGTTAAAGAGCTTTATTTCCGGGTGAAAAGCGCGTGGAGAGGACGTGCCGGGGTTTTATTAGAACATTGGAGAGGTTTATTAGAAGATGGCGACTCGATATTAGAAGAAGCAGACACTTTATTTGAACATCTGGAACACTTATTAGAACAAACCGCAATTATATTAGAAGATCGGCATTTTATTAGAACAAATAAATTTATATTAGAACTTTTCAGGATTTATTAGAAAATGAAAAGACCCCGCTTACTAAATGAAGGGGGTCTGCACCTCTTGCCTCTCAAACTACCGCTCAATGTCCGAAATTCCTCGAATCGCTTTTCTCAAAATCTCATTTTCTACTTCCAGTGCACGTATTTTCTTTTCGTACGCAGACTTAATTTTTTCTGCTTCGCTTGCGGGGACCAGCGAGTCGCGGTGTTCATTTACCGTTGAAGGACCGACATCATAACGCCCGGCAATATCTGCAACCTGTGTATCTTCTTCTGCAACGGATTTCATAATGCGCTTGCTTTGTTTTTCCTTCATATTCTCCACGTCCTTTTCAATATTGTACATTTACTCAAACTTCTCCGGAATCATATAATACGTTCCTTTATTTACCCCATGCTTTTCCAAACCGGCTTTCCCCAACAGTTTCGAAGCGGTGTGGATACACGAAATATTAAAAAACTCACGGAACTCTTTATTTGTTATACGAGGGCCGACTAAAATTCGGTATTGCAGAAAAGTTTCGAACAACGCGTCTTTACTTTTCACTCCGCAAACAGGACAAGTAAAGTAGCCTTGCCTGTAATGCATTTCATTCGCATAATCGCACTCCTTACAAAGAACACCATTACGTAGCCGGTGCCTTTCAATTGTCCGGCGAGGGGGGAGCTGTTCGTAAAGCTGCTCTAATTGGTTTTGCAGAAAAGTAATATTCGCGCGAGGGTTCGGATGCTGCCGATACAGTTTTTCGATAAATCTCGGGATGCCGCTTATATGCATAATCGGAAAATTGGAAAGGGAATGGTCGAGTGTTGCGCGGTGATTGGCAAGCACGACGATGTGGTAAACGGGGATGGAAATTTGCCACGCTTTCAATTGATGCTCCAAAAAAAGCTGGTGGCGGTATGCCTGATCAAACGGGTTCGGGAAGTTTTCAGTGACATTTTCATGGACGCGGGAAAATTCATGGAGAGCGGGTTTGTAAAATAGGGTGCCGGACATTTGTTTCACTTCCATGACGACAACAAAGTGCGACGTAATGAGCAAAGCGTCCATTTGATGCGTAAAACCTTTTGAATTGATGCATTCAAAATTATAAAAAATATGGGAAGCGGATTTAAAATGATAGTCCGAGAGAAGTCTTTTCAACTTCTGTTCGCCTGACAGTCCAGCTTCCAATCGGTAAAATTCCTGCTCGATTGCCGGTGCGTCCAAATCATCCATTTTCATGCGGTTTAACAATGTTTTGACAAATAAATAATGCCTCGATTGCTGCACGATTTTCACCTCCTCATCTCACTATAGCGGATAAAAATCAGGAAGAAAATACAATGCCTGAAAATATCTTTTTGCGGTGAAAAATGAAAAAAAGGTTTTTCTTTTGGATATCGGGGAAACATAAAGCATACACCAAAGGAGGCTATTACATTATGAAACTTAAAAAGACACCTACTCTGATGATGACGTTGTTACTATCATTATCGCTGGCAGCATGTAACGATGAGGATGATACGAACATCGATAACAACATCGATGACGGTACAGATGACGGCCTAATGGAGGACAACACGGACGATACGAATATTGAGTTAGATGTTGATGACAACAACGACAACAACGATGATAACGTAGAAGATACTTTAGATGACGATACAGAAGTTGACGGCGCTGTTGATGACAATAAAGATGACAACAGCAACGACTAATTAAAACAACTATAGCATGGTGCCCGTATGAAATTGCGGGTGTCATGCTTTTTCGATTGCTCCGAAAGAATATTCTGAATAAAAGTGGATATTGTTGGATAAAATATGATGTTCATTTCCAAGAAATATTGTAATGGCGGCCTCCTTTTGATATACTATTTTGTATTGTGACGTCCATGTCTGGGAGGTGGAGCAAATGCATACGTTATTTACAGTATTACTTATTATCGTAGCGATAGCCTTAATCGTAGTAGTATTATTACAATCAGGTAAAAGCGCAGGTTTATCAGGTGCCATCTCTGGTGGAGCTGAACAACTATTCGGTAAACAGAAAGCTCGTGGAATGGATCTAGTCCTACACCGCACAACAATCGTTCTTTCTGTTGCTTTCTTCGTATTAGCATTAGCGATTACGAAATTCTGATCGATTGAAAATTAGATTGAAATTAAACGCCTAACCAAGCATTTAATGCTAGGTTGGGCTTTTTCTTTTAGTGTGGCAGGAAACACAGTATAATAGAAGAAAGAAATGGAAAGTTTTCCACGGTTCGAAGGTGTGTTCGAATCGTATTTCTCATATTATGGAACAAGACGGGAGCCACGTGTATGAAATCAGCTTTGTCTTCACCGTTCTTCTTTCAGGCAGGACCGAGAGCGGTTTTATTATTACATGGATTTACAGGTAGTTCGGCCGATGTGCGGATGCTTGGACGCTTTTTGGAAAAGCATGACTACACATCGCTTGCCCCACATTATAAAGGACATGGTGTTCCGCCAGAAGAACTGATTGTCTCAAATCCCGAAGAATGGTGGCAAGATGTTAAAAACGGGTATACACAATTAAAAGAGGCAGGCTATGAAGAAATCGCCGTTGCAGGGTTATCGCTCGGTGGCGTATTTTCACTCAAGCTTGCGACTAGTCATCCGGTAAAAGGCGTTGTGACGATGTGCTCGCCGATGACGATGCGTACGACAGACATTATGTTTGAAGGCGTACTTGAATATGCAAAACAATATAAAAAACAACAAGGTAAAAGTGAACAGGAAATTGAATTAGAGATTGAAGCGATTAAGCAGCAAGGAATGGCATCACTGCCTGAACTGCAGCAATTGATTTACGATGTACGAGAGACAATCGACTTATTGTATGCGCCGATTTTGGTGATCCAGTCGCGCAACGACAAAGTGATCAACCCCGATTCAGCCAACATTATTTATGACACCGTCGAATCCATCGACAAAAAAATCAGCTGGTATGAGCATTCGGGCCATGTCATCACACTCGACAAAGAAAAAGACCAGCTTCATGAAGAAGTTCTCACGTTTTTAAATTCGTTAGATTGGATAGTCTAATGGTGTGAATAAATTTTTGTTTTTTACGAAAGTTTGTGATTTGGAGTTTTTCCATTGGATTGGGGTGTAGGCGGCGACTTTCTACTGACTGGAAGGCTGCTTCTGCGGTGACCGCAATAAATTGCAGCCGAAACGGAAATCCACGGGTGCCAAAA
Source organism: Solibacillus sp. FSL R5-0691 (assembly GCF_037974225.1). Classification (GTDB taxonomy): domain Bacteria; phylum Bacillota; class Bacilli; order Bacillales_A; family Planococcaceae; genus Solibacillus. Next base: position 2,871,340 of record NZ_CP150231.1, on the reverse strand, counting down.
CGCAAAGTTCATTCCAAAAGCACAACATCGTAAGAAACTTTATTTTCTGTTCAAAGGAGGGAAATAATACATGACACAACAAAATGAATTACAACAGCGCGTTCTTGATATGATGAAGGACGATGGCTATAAACCGATGACTGTATCGGAAATTGAAGATGTACTTGAATTAGAAGAAGCGGATGAGTTCCGTGAGTTAGTGAAAACACTTGTAAAAATGGAAGCGCAAGGACAAATCGTTCGCTCCCGTTCAAATCGCTACGGTTTACCGGAACGCATGAATTTACTGCGCGGCCGCTTTATCGGAAACGCGAAAGGATTCGGTTTCGTCGCACCGGAAGAACAAGGCATGGACGATATTTTCATCCCGGCCCATGAAGTGAATGGTGCACTAAATGAAGATACCGTGCTCGTACGTGTATTAAAAGAACAATCAGGTGACCGCCGTGAAGGAACGATCGTCAAAATCGTTGAACGCAGCAAAACATCATTTGTAGGTACATACCAGGCAAATCGCGGTTTTGGTTTTGTCGTTACAGATGATAAGAAATTGAATATGGATATCTTTATCGCAAAAGAGGACGCAATGGGTGCGGTCGACGGTCATAAAGTCGTTGTAGAAGTAACGCACTGGCCAGACGCAACGAAATCTGCGACAGGGATGATCACGAAAATTTTAGGTCATAAAAATGATCCAGGTGTGGACATTTTATCGATTCTTTATAAATATGATATTCCGCCAGAATTCCCACAAGAGGTTGTGCAGGCGGCAGTCGATGTGCCGGATGAGATTACGGAACAGGATTTAGTCGGACGTCGTGACCTTCGCAATGAAGTCATCGTCACAATCGATGGTGCGGACGCGAAAGATTTGGATGATGCCGTAACGGTCGTGAAAAATGACAATGGCACATATAAGCTTGGTGTACACATTGCCGATGTTAGTTATTACGTGACACAAGGCTCTGTACTCGATCAGGAAGCATATGAACGCGCGACATCTGTTTACTTAACAGACCGCGTAATTCCGATGATTCCGCACCGTTTATCGAACGGAATCTGTTCATTGAACCCACAAGTTGACCGTTTAACATTGTCATGCGAAATGACGATCGACCAAGCCGGCCAAGTGGTGAAGCATGAAATTTTCCAAAGTGTCATTAAAACGACGGAGCGTATGACGTATTCGGACGTTTATAACATTTTAGAAAATCCGGACGAAAACCCGGAATTAATGGAGCGCTATGAAAGTTTAGTGCCGATGTTCAGAGACATGGCCGATTTAGCGCAAATTCTGCGCAATAAACGTATGTCACGCGGTGCGATTGACTTTGATTTCAAAGAATCGAAAGTCCTTGTGAATGAAGACGGCTGGCCGACTGACATCGTGTTACGCGAACGTACCGTAGCAGAGCGTCTGATCGAGGAGTTCATGCTTGCAGCGAATGAAACGATTGCCGAGCATTTCCACTGGATGGAGCTACCGTTCTTATACCGTATTCACGAAGATCCGAAGCCGGAAAAATTGCAACGTTTCTTTGAGTTTGTGACAAATTTTGGTATTATGATAAAAGGTACTGGAAACTCGGTACACCCGAAAGCATTACAGGAAGTCATTCGTTCGATTGAAGGCTTGCCGGAAGAGCCGGTTATTTCAACGATGCTGTTACGTTCAATGCAGCAGGCGAAATATTATGCCGAGTCATTAGGCCACTTCGGTTTATCGACAGAGTTCTATACGCACTTTACATCACCGATTCGTCGTTACCCGGATTTAATCGTCCATCGTTTAATCCGTACGTATCTCATTAATGGCGATACATCAAAGGAAACGGTTGTACAATGGAGCGCAGTAATGGATGAAATTGCGGATCATACATCTGGTCGTGAGCGTCGTGCCGTTGAAGCAGAACGTGATACGGATGCACTGAAAAAAGCGCAGTTTATGTCCGATAAGATTGGGGAAGAGTTCGAAGGGATTGTTTCTTCGATTACGAACTTCGGTATTTTCGTAGAGCTTGAAAATACGGTGGAAGGTCTTGTTCATATTTCGAATATGACGGACGATTACTACCGTTTTGAAGATCGTCATATGATGATGATCGGTGAGCGTACTGGCCGCCAGTTCCGCATCGGGGATGAAGTGAAGATCCGTGTGGCGAATGTCGTGATCGAGGAATCTTCTGTCGACTTTGAAATCGTCGATATGGTGAGCAGCCCACGTCCGGCTCGTCGCCAAACATCGAAAGTCATCCATGCAGGTCGCAGAGAAGGCCGCAAAAAAGATGATGAGCGTACAGGCGAAAAACGTGACCGCAAAACACGCGGTGGCAGCAAGGCACGTCCTGAAAAAGCCAAACGTTCAAGCTCATCTGACCGTGATCCACGCGGGCGTCGCAAAGAAGGTAAATCAGGCGATAAGCCGAAGTTTTATGAAGGCATCGCAAAAGGCAAAAAGAAAAAAAGTAAAAAGAAATAGTAAGGTGTGAAGCTATGGTGCAATTTCGGCATCATAGCTCTTCCATCTTTAAAATAGAGGTGTAAAACGAATGGCAAAAGGCGCAGGTAAAGTTTTAGCTCAAAACAAAAAAGCGAGCCATGATTACTTCATAGAAGAAACAATTGAAGCAGGGATGGTACTGACAGGAACGGAGATTAAATCCGTACGTGGTGCCCGTGTCCAGCTGAAGGAAGCGTATATTAGTGTGACGGGTGGGGAAGCATGGGTAAAAAATATGCATATTTCGCCATTCGACCAAGGGAACCGCTACAATCATGACCCATTACGCGAACGCAAGCTGCTCTTACATAAAAAGCAAATCAGTGAATTAGTCGGTGCCGTAAAGCGTGACGGCTACACAATCGTTCCGCTGAAAATGTATATTAAAGACGGCTATGCGAAGTTACTAATCGGTCTTGCAAAAGGTAAGAAAGATTACGATAAACGTCATGATATGAAGAAAAAAGAAGCGAAGCGTGATATGGAACGTGCTTTCAAGGATCGCCAGCAGTAAGCGGAAACCTACGTATTTAACAGCATTTATAGATTGACCAAAAAGAGATGTGTGAAACAAATTGAGTTATTTTTTACACATCTCTTTTTTTCGGCCAAAAAGTTGGTTTTCAATCTAAAAAATGTGGGTACAAATCTAAGGTGGCGTAAAAGTAAGGTTAAAACTATAAAATTTGAGGTGTTTTGGTCAATGGCATTAGCATACGTAGGGGGACTTCCACAGGTGAACGGATTACGCAACGCAGAATTGGTCGATAAAGTTGTTATTTTAGTTGAAAAGTATAGTGTATATGCCGACTGTTTGGCATTGGTTGAGGATATAATTGCCGATGAGTATCCGGACTATAATGGTATTTTCGAGCAGCAAGTCGGGATGCCGGTAAATGAATATATTACGAAAGTTCGATTACACAAAGCAGAAGGATTACTGGAAGATACGCAAATGGACTTCAAGGAAATTTCGAAAATGATTGGGTTGAACGGTTACTTTGAATTTACGCAGCTGTTCAAGCGATTCCACGGTGTCACACCTGTAGACTACCGCAACCAATTGTATAAACAAAGCTAAGAAAATATTGGCAGTGTACGAGAGAAGCAGAATTACTTGCAAGCTTAGCCGTTTTGTCTTATAATTTACTGTACTAGCCAGTGTGTATCTACTCATACGGTACACGTTTTAAAGAGCATTTAGCTCTTTTCCGAACTTAACTCGGGTTTACTACTACTCGGGGACGTTACGGATTCGACAGGGGTGGTTCAAGCTCTGGTCGCGCGTCGGAGGTCTCGTCTTCGTCAACAACGGAAGTTATATAATAACTGGCAAACAACAAAACTTCGCTTTCGCAGCTTAATAGCGCGTAGCACTCAGCCTGTCTATCGCCCATGTAGACTACGCTGGGTTCAACTTAAGTGGGATACGATCGTTGGCACCACCTGAGTCAACGGTAAGAGATTTCCAGGTTAGCGATTCGGACGCCTGTTTGTCGGCATAAGAACTCGCGAATTGCAAGTAGACAAACTACACGCGTAGAAGCCGGCGTATTGGAGCTTCTGGACGTGGGTTCGACTCCCACCGTCTCCATAATACGATTTCATTGAGTTTCAATGAATGTCAAAACCCTTGTATATCAAGGGTTTTTTATTTTGTCTAATATCATACAGTTTCAACGAATATCAATGGAACGTAGTCAAAAACGTAGTCAAAACGTATTCAAAGAATTACATTTCAAGATAGCTGGCAAACTTCTGAATAGCCTCTTCCTTAGCCTTTTTTGTAACGTGGGCATAGATGTTCATTGTTGTTTGAACATCACTGTGGCCTAAACGATCTTGAACTTCTTTTAGGCTAGCTCCAGCTTCAAATAATAATGAGCAATGTGTATGACGTAAGCCATGTGTCGTAATCGTTCCTAGCTTGTATTTCTTCTGTACATGTAAAATCCATTTACGAGTTTTAGTTGGCTGTAAATATTCATTTACTTCATTACTGAATACTAGCTGCTTTGGTTGCATTGTATTATAACCAAGTATTAAGTAGTCCTGCTTTTGTTGCTTCTTCCATTCCTTCATAACAGCCATTGTTTTATTATCCATTTTAATTGAACGTGCTACACCTGTTTTCGTCGTTTTCATATATAGCTGATTATCTTTCCCACGTGATATAGCTTTATTAATACGAAGCTCATTTGAAGTGAAGTTTAAATCATTCCAAGTTAAAGCTAGTGCTTCACCTTTACGCATGCCGCTAAATGCTAATAATCGGAATAATGCATAGGCTTTAAAATTACTTTCTTGCTCTAGGCATGACAGGAAGTGAATAAGTTGTTCACGTGTATAGAAATTTTCCGCTTCTTCGCCATCATCCTGAACTATTCGCTTTTTTGATACATTTACAGGTGTTTCAACATGTGTGAATGGGTTGGTTTGTAAGTATCCACGTTTAACTGCAAAATCTAATACCTTAGCTGCGTATGCTTTTACGGTACGATACTTTTTCAATTTCCCCGCCCATTCATTTACATGTTTTTGGCATATATCAATCGTCATTTTTTCAATCTTGTAAGCACCCATTGAAGGGAGTATATGATTTTTGAACAGGCCAGTTGTTTTTACGAATGTGCTTTCCTCTACCGTATTCTCGTACTGAACCACCCATAGGTCATAAAGCTCCTGATACGTTTCAGCACGTTCTTGCTTGTACGTACCATTAGCTACATCTAGCTTGATACGGGCAAGTGCTAATTCAGCCTCTTTATGTGTTTTAAATCCACGTTTCATCGTACGCTTCTGTTTACCTGTTAATGGATCAATTCCTAAATAAGCAGGGAATTCATATCGTGTTTCACCGTTCTTTAACTTATAGCTTTTAATTGGTGATATTTTCTTTTTCGTCATTTAAGTAGTTCCTCCTAAATCAGTTGCGGGGGCAAATGATAAAAGAGAGGATTTACCTCTATAAATATTATAACTTATCAAAAGGTAAATCCTACTATTGTTTTGCATAGGTGTTTTTTGAATATCATTCATTACAATGTTATTTATATCTTAGTTCAATAATTTATATTTATTTGTAATAGATTCTTTTGATTTTAATCCCCGCAAAGTTTCGAATTTGTAGTTATTAACTTATACGAGAAAGAAGGAATGAAGTTAAAATAAATACTATTGGATATTACAGTGTGACGGGAATATAGATTACCAATATTTATAAAAAACTCAAAACAAAGTTAGATTTTTAAATAAGAACGTGCTTTAAGTATATGAGACTGTAATTTACTTGTGCTTTTATAGTAGTAAGTATGGAGACAAAAGGGCATTTTTGAATACTTTAAGGTAATAGACTTAATCTCTGTCATACTTTTAACTTTTACAATCCCATCATGATTTAAAGAGGCTAAATGTCCAGCTAGCACAAAGTATTTATTCGTATTTGATTCATATTTATTTAAATGATCTATGATATTGGAATCGGGTGATAAATCCTCTAATCCAGGTACTAAATTTTCCTTTATGTAGTAAATATCTTTCGGAGTGAAGTGGAACATACCTTTTAAAGATCCTACTATTAATTTTCTTAATAGTTTACTAGGATAAATAATGCCTCTAACTCTTTCTGATAGAATAGCTCCATTGTTGGGGGTACCTGCCATAACTAAGGTATCTATATTTGCTCCTTTATGAATAGCAGCTCTTGATACTAATCCCCCCATACTATGAGAAAAAATATGGACTGTTTTACCTTTGAATTTTTGTAGATATTGTTTAAATAATATTCCGTTTTCTTCTATCCCTTCACTTATACTATTGTAATTGTAAGCGAATATTTGGAAGTCATTTTTAAGACATTCATAAAGTCCAGAAAAATTATCCCCTACTTCTGAAGCAATGCCATGAATAAAGATTGCTACTTTTTTCTCTTTCACATCATTTTTTTTGGCCTTATCACTGATTAGAGTTAGACCTAGCTTTTGTTCAGGGTTAATTTTTAACGAAACTAAATAAAAACTGTACTCCTCACTTGATGGAGCTTTATTACTTATTCTTTTAAAATCAAAATAATTAATTATGTACTTTGATTTTGTGGAGTTAGGTTTAGGAATAGCTATAGGTATAGCATTTGAACTTTCTAAAAATTCGTTTATATTATCGTCATTGATTTTGAGTGTATCCCAATAATACTTTTCGATAATGAAGGCAAATTCATCCGAATGGGTGTATTCAATCTCCATTCGTTTTACAAAATCATGTTTAATTTTAATCTCAAATAAATCATTTATACTAGTATTAGGAAGTTTCGGTGAATTTAAATATTGTGAATCTTCTTCGATTTTAGATACTCCTTCAGAACCTATACTTAATGTTCGTTTTTTAGTGATAATTTTAAAATTCATAGTTTATCCTCTTTTCCAAAATATACAATAGTTTAAAGGGTGGTAATATGAAATTATTTATATACAAACCCATAATTCAGCTAGTCTAAAGTTCTATTAATACTCTTTCATAGTTCGTCTTCATATTTAATATTGGCTCAGATACTCTCCTAAATCAGTTGAGGGGCAAATCATAAAAGGAAGGATTTACCTCATGATTATTATAACGAATCATAAGATAAATCCCCACCATTAATTAAAAACTATGCTCTTGAAAGAAGCGATCAATTTCCTTACGTGAAATACGCTTCACACCATCAATTTCACATACTTGTAAGCCAAGTGTGCGGTACTTCATAAGTGTGTTATAAGATACACCAGCATAACTTGCTCCTTCTTTTAGTGAAAGCCATCCACTATCAACGAATTCATAATGAACGGCTTGTACTGCCTTTTGTACGGCTTTCATTATAACCTCTTCAATCTCATTAGATGTTAAATCTACATTCATTTATCAATACTCCTCTACCATTTAATCTCCGCAACGTTTTAATTGCTTTCGTTGATTTATACGAGGACGAGTTAGGGGAGTTAAATAATAATAAGGTAAAAATCGCTTTACCAAAAAAATATTTTAATAGTGTTAATATTTTCCGGTATTATACGATAAAAAGCATAGGATATTTCCTTTATTTATTTGATGCCTGCATTACACTAATAAAAAATTCGTTTTCTATCCCGATTTAGTGATTATATCTAAGGAGATATGCAGATAGCTATTAATCGTTTCAAATTGAGGCATAATAATTATGCTAGGTGAGGTTAGTGTTTTTATGAAAAAAGTGCTTATTGTAACACTAATAATGGTGTTAGTCCCAGCGAATTTATTTTTATGGAGCTATCTTTATGATAGTTATAAAAAAACTGTCAGTACTACGGCAATCGTAAAAGCTAATGAAATCTATAAGGACAATGATTATATTGAAGAAGATTCAAAAATTCAAGAGCAGGGGGATATTGAAAAAGATACACAAACATCTTCTGGTAACAATGATATAGAAATTGAAGACAATTTCTTTAACTCTAACAACGACACGCAAGAAGAAAACATAATAATAGAAAGTAGTAGTGATGAACCGGAGAATACGAATACTAAAATTATCAATAATTTTAATGGAGAAAAAGTTCATAATTTAAAAGCGGGGCAACAGAAGCTAGTACACTCGAGTATCTATTCTGATGGATTTTTATATTGGGAAAACGGAGATATTTATAGTGACGGTGAAAGGGTTCAATTAGAGATAGATGCTACTTTAATAGCTTACAATCCTAATGGTGGTGGAGAAATATACCGCAATAATTTTAGTGGGAGTGTCGAGGGTAACAGACTTTCCTCGTATAGTGAGGAAGGTATAGGAATTGAATATAAACTAGAGTCTGTCTCAGAGAATGGATACCAGAAATTAAAAATGGTTTTATATATCGATATTGATCCGCTTGCTGAATTCAATAAATTATATAACATTAAGCTAAATGTCAGGGGAATAGGGGAAGGGAATCGGACTAAATTCGTAATCGGTTCTGAAACGAACCCTAAGGAGGATATTTATATTAACGTCTTGGAAAATGAGAGAATAGATAACGATTAAGGTCTTTTTCACTTCTATCATTGAAGGAAACGAAGGATTTCAATTTTATCAACTACAATCAACAAGATACTCGTCACGTTATTAAAACAATATTAATGAGGTTTGATTTATGAAAATTTTCAAGGTCTTAATCACAGTTGTTATAAACACTTTTTTATACGCATTATCTTTTGTTCTATTATTTTACTTATTAACTAAAATTACAGCTTGGGGTACATATTTTCTTGTACTAAAGCCTAAAGCTGAGGAAATGACTTATGATTTAGTGTCCTATGTGGAAGCAAATAATAGACCGTTTACTGAGGAAATGTTAGCGCAATATGTAGAAAGCCAAAGAGGCGTTGGTTACTTAAAAGACAATGATAAAGTATCCATTCTTTATTCCCAAAATACAAATGATCATAGATTTACAATTAGAGTGAGGTTCCATGCAACTTATTTAGACACTCTTATATATCCTGAGGTGGCTACTATTGAGGTAAATGGAGTAAATAACGGTAATCCCCCAAATCCAAGATTATTTAATTCCTACGATGAGTGGTTAAAGTAATTATTTTGTCCTTATTCATCTTGTATTATGAAAAAATTGAATTATTGAAAATCTGTCCTTTCACGCTAGCTCCTATTTATTATGTAAAGCGGTGGTTTGATAGGGGGAATGTAGCTTTTGGGATAGCATAGCCCCCCTACATTCATATAAAAAGCGCTCGAAATAGCATGTATATAGAAATACCTTATAAAAAATAAATGAATACAATTTTAAAAAGCAGTTATTAACTACACTTGTTAATAGCTGCTTTCTTTTTGTTTATAAGATTACTATGTCTGCAACATGAATATCGACAAGCACCGTACTAGTAGTCTTTTTTATGTTGCGAAAATCAGCAAATTTCAACAGACTATATAATTTTTATAAAAATTATTTAACTCTCCAAAACCGTTAGCGTATAAGTCATATGTTGGCGGTAAATACCGCTTAAATTGCAATCACACATCAAGAAATGCCTATTGCTTAATAATGTATAGCTAATTAATGGAACGGGATACCTATCGGGTTAAATATTGTTGTCAATTCTTTATTGGAGGAATGGGCAATAAAATTAGGGACATTTTTTAAGATGAAATAAATCACCCCCCAGTGCCTATTAAATCAATACTCTGAGCTACATTGTGCGGGAGCGGTATTTTACCTACGAGAAATTTTTCGTGAGATGTGTTGCGGATTAACTAAAAGGGACATTTTCATATTATATATAAACGTAAATGTCCTCTTTGGAGGGGAAAGTAATGGAAGTAAATATAGAAAAGTTAGCAGCTTTTATTGAATATGCATATGAAGGATTAACAGAGTACCCGTTTCAAGCTTTTATGGATGATAAAGAAAGTAAGGCGTTTCTTAATAGGAACAATTTTCAAAACTTACTTAAGACTGAAGTAAGTTATTGGGACTTAGATAATATAGGGTCAAGTTATTGGGACTTACTTAATATATCAAATCTTCATGCTGGATTACCTGTATATATAAATCGCTGTGAATTAGAAAAGAGAGCGTTATGTTTTTATATGAACGGATCAAAGCATAAGGACAAAATTAAGCGTATTCGTTTTCATTTTGTTGATATTGATAGCGATGGTCGTTCGAAAGAAGAGCAACTTGAACATATCATGAATGCACCTTTAAAGCCCACAATCGTGTACGAGGGAAGGGCAGGTTATAAAGTATTGTACCAAGTTACAGATGCACATTGGGACACAACGACGGAGCAAGCATTGAACGAATCTGTTTATGTTTTTGAAAAAATTCAATTTCAACTTATTGGTTATTTTCAAGCAGACAGATCTAAGCGAAATCCTAATGATTGTTTTAGATTGCCTTATGTTAATAATTATAAGGAATGGAGTAGTAATGAAAAGGTTTACCAAGAAAAAATTGTTTATGAGAAATTAAACAATGTCTACAACCAACAAGAATTAGCTGATGCATTTCCACCTGGAGAAGAACCAAAGAAAAGTAAAAAAACAAAAATGTATGATATTTCAAATAAGGCTGTACAGGAGGTTTTAGAAGAATTCACAGATAGTTTGGATGTGGCGGGTTTAGATTATCGGAACAATGGTAATAAAATTTCATATCAATGCCCTGTACATGGGGATAGTAAGCCTTCTGCATATATCTTTTTTGATAGTTTAATCTGCTATTGTTCAAATGGTCAAAATGGAAAATGCGAAATAGGTAATGGGAAACCATTAAGCTGGTTAGCAGAACATCAAGGTTGGGTTGATTTATATGAATTAGCTTTAAAACTTGAAGCGAAACCAGCAGAGAGGTATGAAAAAATTAATTTAAATCAATTACAAACAAAGTCCTTTACACCGCTTCTTCCAGATAAAACACAGTGGAAACCAGTTGTGGAGAATGTTGTGACTGATCTTACAACTACTATGAAGAGCCGTAACATAACAGTCGATGAAAACAGTAAGGTAATTTATTCAAATTTAGTGTCTGCAATTAATAATACCGCTCCTAGAGTAACAGTATGGCCATTAGAGCCGGGGGGAGGGAAAAGTACAACGCTAGTTACTTATTTGAGGTATATGCTTGAACATCATCTAGAGCAGGCAGGAACGATTGTTGTTGTAGAACGTAATGAAACGGCGGTAGCCTTAGCAAAGGAACTAGGAAATTACGAAGTCTTTGTTGAAGCTACAGAAGATACATCATATGATGTAGATTATTATCAATATTCCCATGCTGCTTATGTAATGCAAAGTGCTTTTACATATAAGAAGTGTAAAAAAGATTTAACTGAATATGAACATAATGTTTGTGGTCGCTGTAGCTTTAAGCGTACTTGTGAGTTACCAAAAAAACATGAAATACAAAAGCAATTTCCCATTATTATTATGACCCATGCTCGGCTACAGATGGAGGGGGCGCAATTAAAGAATTATGCCAAATGGATAGGGAATGATGGTAAGGAATATGAACGTAAAAGATTGGTTATTGATGAAAAGCCTCCAATTATCGACTTTATCCAAATAAGTACAATGGATTTAGAAACGTTAATATACCATTTAAAAAGTATGGAGCTAGAAATAGGTCGTGAAAACATGATTTCAGCAATCCAGGTTATCAACGAATTGAAAATGATAATGCTGTCTAGTGAGCGTGGTGTTCAAATCCCTCCTTTAGATACTACATTCAAATTTAACTTTGAAGCAGAATGGTATAAGCACTATGAGGGTTCAAATGTAGCAATACTAAGGCATGTGGAAGCAGTTATAACACAAGCTAGTATTGTCAGTGAATATAATAGAAGGATTACTATAAGTACGGCAAAAAAAGCTATATATGACTTTTCTATGTATAATACAATCATTTTAGACGGAACTGCTAAATATGATTTAGAATATGGGCATCTTGATAATATTCAATTAATGGATATTCCCGTTTTAAAAAGTTACGACCATTTAACGCTACATTACGATATTACGATTCCTTCTAGTAAGAAGCGGTTATTAGAGGATAATGATCTAGTATTGAAGCTAGCGAAATATGCAAGTGAAAAGTCACTAGAAGAACCTGTATTAATACTATGTTATAAATTTATGAAAGGATTATTTGAAAGCTTACTATCTCAAGAAATTAAAAACAAAAGAATAGCTATTAATCACTTCGGTAACATTAAGGGATCGAATAGTTATTCAAATTACTCGTGTTTAATTGTGGTAGGGATTATAAATAAAGGGGATGCTTATTATTTGAGTAAGTCAGGAGGCATCTTTTCTGACGAATCAGATTTGGGAGTGACAACTATCAAGAAAACGAGACGTTTCAATAGCGTTGAGATTGAAACGTATAAATTAAGTGATCAAGTAGTGGGGAGCATTCAAGATATTTTACGAACGAGTATTAGAAATCATGGGAATAGTAAAAAGGCAGATGTCTATATTTTTTCTAGGGATATCGTATTGCTTAAACTATTGTATGAGTATTTTAATGGAAGTAAGGTTGAAAAATGGAACTTGTTAGATAGTAAGCCTAAATGGTTTTTAGAATTAAATAAGCTATTTAATATTGTAGAAGCGGGAAGCAAAATTACGAAAGCGGATATACGTAAAATATTAGATTTAGAAGGGGCGGCGGGTAAGAAACAGCTACAACGTATAATGCAATCAGAAGAATTTCATTGTCTATTAACACAGTATAAAATAGTCGAATATAATAATAGAGCATTTATAAAGTTGGAAGCAGCAGAATAAGCAAACTCAAAAATGTAAAAGCATGTGCATCAGATTGATACTATAGCACATGCTTTTTATATTAATAGTAGAGCACTACCATATAGATAATAAACTTATCTATATTATTGGTATGTAATTCGTCAAATACATGAATAATTTAATGAATGCAACTAGGCTTCTTTCTCTGAGAACCTTACAAATGCTGGTGCGTGGTGCATTTCTCGTAAATACGTATGCACCAAACTGCAACAAAATAGGGTATGCCGATACGCATCATTCATTAGTTGTCTTTCCATTTTAATAAGGATTCAATAATTTCGAGCACATTTTGCAGGTCTTTTTTTGAACGGCCCTCTAGTAACATAATAATTTGTTCAAGCTCCATACTTAGTAGTTTTGAAGTTGTATGAGGCATATGAAAAAATTCAGCCAATGTAAGATTTAGAGCCGCGCATACCTTAGCAAGGCTTTCGACAGTCACATTCTTTTCTCCACGTTCTAATTGTCCAATATAGGTATTATGTAGAGCAGCTTTGAACGCTAATTCTTCCTGACTCAGCTTCTGTTCTCTTCTATAGTAACGGATTTTTTCTCCGATATGGTTTGTTAAATCAGACATTTTATCACCTCTACTATATAGAATTCATGAAATAGCGATTTTAATCTATATACTAAAGGTATTTTTATTATCTGATATATACTATTGATATCATTTTATTATCAAGTTATTATAAAGACGGCCATATTATATTTTTAGGAGAGATTGCTATGACAGATGAACAAAAAAGGTTAATACAGCTTACAGGTTATGACGAAGATATGCATCTAATGAACTGCATAGTGGAGATGGGATTGAAAATGGAGGAATTGAAGAATGGCTATTATCAAAAATACTTTCGAAAAGATTTAAAGCGTGCATGGGGATTTAATTGCTACCATTGTGGGGAGAGAGTTCAAAGTAACAAAGATGAATCATACTATATTGTCACAATCGTTTGGAAAGAACCAAATAAGATAGGTAAGCGTTTTTGCTCTAAAGAATGCTCGGATATATTTTATTATAAATCAATGGAATGGTTGTTGAAGAAACAGAAAGAATACGAAATGGAATTAGTGCAATTACGGAAAGCAAGTAAATAAGAAGATATGGAACACGCAATGTTATTTGATGTTGCGTGTTTTTATTATTTATGAATATAATGAGTTATGGTTAAAATTGGTACTATTGTAATAGGGAGGTTTTTATGTGGTCTCTAATGAAATAATTGATTCAATAATTAATTTAGCAGATGAAAATGGTGGAGATAGTGCAACAGATGGTTTTGAATTTCAAATGTCGACTGCGATATACCTTCTATTTAATGAAATATTAATTAACAGTAAAAACAATATAAATGAAAGTATTTTAATATATGAAAAAGTAGAAGATTTCATAATATTTAATGACCGTATTAACCTTTATCAAGCCAAAAGTACGAGTAGAAGTCTAACACCTAATTTGTTATATTCTCCTGGAAGAAAAACTGAAGCTGACGATTCAGGACTATCTATTATTGAAAAAATGAATGTGAATTATTTGAAAGTAAAAGATAATGCCTCAAATACAACTGTACTTACAACATTAATTGTATGTGAGAATCAAAGGTTTTCGAAAAAATTGTCAAATAGTATAGAGGGAATAGAGGATTTAAGAGAAATAAACTTCAATGATTTAAGTGAAACAGTAAAAGAAGAAATAATTAATAAAACTCAGTTTGGTGAATATGATTGGACAAATATTAATGCTCGCCGAATTATTCCTAAAAGTAGGCACGAAGAAGTTACCAGAGTTTATATAGAAGATGTGGTATCAGAAATGCTTGGGGAGAATAAAATAAATAGTGCTGCATTATATACTAGTTTAACTTATGAAATAAAAAAAATCCGAAGAAATAAGACAAAGTTATCCAGCAATTTTTTACAATCAAAAATTACTCAATTTAGTGAAATTGAAAGTACTTTAAAATTTAATGATTATGTATATTTATTAAATGATCAAGATAGACGTAATATCAAAATAGCTAAAAGTTTTACGCAAATTCAAAATAATTTAATGATAAAAAATCATCCTGTTCAAAATGATTACAGTGATATTAAGAAATTATTTACAATGAATGAATTTGAAGCGTTTGATGAGGTAATTGATACAATTGAAAACTCATCAGAATTAAAGTTGATGCGACTTAGGTTATCTGATCATGAAATAAAAGCATTAGCATTAATTGTAATGTTGAAAGAGGTGATAACGTGAATTTAATAATTAATAGGTTTTCAATCCTATATGCTGAAAAAGCGAAAGCTTTTAGCGAAACTTTTAATTTAGGAATTAACTTAATTGTAGGAGAAAAAGATACTGGAAAAACAACATTGTCACGTTCAATTTTATATACATTTGGATGTGATGTTAAAGATCCATCAATAACCAACAATACTAACATCTATATTATAGAATTTAGAATCAACAATGAAGAATATATTCTGATCAGACAAAGGTTAAAACAAGGTAGAGGTAAAAATTGTTTTAAATTAGTAGAGCGCAATAAAAGTAAAGTTAGTACATACTATGATACTAAAACATTTAAAGAGAAGTTGAATGAAATCTTTAATATAAAATTAGTAACTCTTGATAAGGGGGGGACTGAAACTAAACTATATCCTAATCATATTTTCCTTCCTTTTTATACAGATCAGGATAATAGTTGGCAATCATATTTAAAAGATACTTTTACTGGTATTAATTTTATTCAAGATTATAAAAAAATAATCTTAGAATATTTCACTGGTGCAAGAAGTAATGAATATTATGAATTAAAGTTACAAAAAGATATTTTCCAACAGCAATTGCAGCGAATTAATGCGATTATTAGAAGTAAGGAAATGATAATAGAAGAAAACCTAAAGAATATAAAAATTTTAGAAGATATTGATATAGAGAACTTTAAAAGAAATTATGAAATTGTATTAAAAATGTTCAACTCGATAATCGAAAGTGAGCATAATTTAAAAGCTCAACTAAATAAAAAAATATTTGAAAAAAATACATTAGAGGAAATGGAAAGCTCGCTGAAGAACTCAATTGAAGAGATTGTAGAAGGAAATTTAGATAAAGAATGTCCTACATGTCATCAGAACCTTATTAATAGTTTTGAGGAAAACTATAGTTTGCTGCTAGTAAGACAAAATTTAATTAAGGAACGAGAAAAAGTTAGATTAGAATTAAACGATGTACAAAATGTAATTTATGAACTTTATGGTAAGCTAGATCAAACGATAAATATTGGTGATGAATATAAAGGGAAATTACAATCAGATGCAAATGTAATATCCTTAGGAGAAAGAGCAGATAGTTATGCCCTTTCAAGAGTAAATATTAGATTGGAAGATGAGTTGGAAAATGATAAATCAGAAAAGAATTCTTTAGAAAATCAACTTATAAGTATAGAAGAAAGCCTAAGAAAATTAAATTCGGTAGATGTAACAAGTAAATATCAAAAATTAATGATATCGGCTTTTAAAGATTTAAATATTCCATTTGCTTATAAAAATTACTATAAGTCTAATTTAGAGTCTGTAAATATTACTCTCTCAGGTGCATCTAAAGTACAAGCTTTCATAGCCCAATACTTAACTATATATAAAATGAGTATTGAAAATAAAAATACATTTCATATACCCATGTTTATTGATACCTTCTTAAAGGATGATTTTAATAACGTTGAAATCGATAAAACAGCTAAATTTATTTTTTCATCATTAGAAAAAACCCATCAATCATTTATATTCATAGCCGACAATGAACAGACTTTGAAATCAATTAAAGATTATTCATTTACTCAATTGGATTTAAAAGAGCCATTTAACATATTTAATAAGGAATATGAAGACGTATATCGACATTATAAGGCCTGGGTTGAATAAATAACTAAACTGGATATTAATAATAGGGTTTTAAGCTTGAATACTTAGGCTTAAGTAGCCTAATGACCCGTGGATTTGTAGATTGTTGAATCAATGGCATTAATAAGCAAGTTCAAATACAAGTTACGTAGCTTCAGCCACAGAGTTATCATAAGGACATTCCCTCATGCTAAGGGGTGGATTACAATTATTTGAATTGCCTCTGAAATTAGATTTGTTATTGAACTCTTTTCTACAGTCAGTATGAAACAATTTGACTTTAGCTTATATATTCACAATCACTTAATATACAAGCTCTTGCGTTTCTATTTTCAATAGTGTTATTACCATTGATTTCACAAATTAACAGGTCGACAAATAGGCATGCACTATGCCACTTGCTACTTTTTATGATAATTAATAAAAGAGTTGAGAGAAATTTAAATTTCTCTCAATTTTTTTTGCGAAAAAATTAGTGCGAGAAAATATAGAATCATAATAAATATAAATATCCAAAGATAAAACATGGGAATAAATGTATAATTAAAGTTAGCAACATTCGAAATAGGGGGCTAGCGTATGTGGATTAATGATACTGCACAAGCATTTGGATTAGTGCAAAAGACGGGAATATGCAATCTTATAGAAGGCGTTGCTGTTTTTAATCAAATGCAAACGGAACGGTATATACTTGAAAAACGTTGGCAGAACGGTGAGAAAATTTTTCTTGCTTTTATGATGAATCCGAGTAAAGCTTCTCATATAACTTCAGATCCTACAGTAAATCAAATGATTTCTTTAGCGCAAAAAAATGGTTGTGATGCATTACATATAGTAAATGTTTCTAGCATAATTGACGGGAATAGTAAAAACCTATCTAAACAGCATTTTAGTTTAAATGAAATAAACTGGAGATTTATAAAAGAAGCGATGGAAAATGCAACTATAATATTTATTAGCTGGGGGATTAAAGGGCAACAAGGTATAAATACTTGGATGAAATTATGCCTTGAAGCTTCAGAAGTATTTAGTAGAATCCAATCTAAGCTCTATTCTTATGAAGTATTAATAGCAGTTAAAGAGAAAATTGGATATGTACCTCATCCTAGGCCGAGAGGTAACTTGAATAAATATATTAATGTACCTGTAAGGAAAATCTTAGAAGATGAATATTTTAAATTGTTTTAAAGAGCTGGAATGTGATTAAGGATTCCAAATGTACAATTGAACTATGTAATCTAACTATTGAAATAAGGTTAAGGGGGAAGAAAATGAAAATTATCTCATGGAATGTTAAGAATGGACTAAATAATATTGAAAAAATTAAAAGAATATCTAGTTTAGCACCTGATATTGCAATACTACAAGAAGTACAAAATTCGCAGAAATCAGAAAAGCATTTTCAATTTGAGGATTGTTTATGGGTGGGAGAAGGTAAGGCAAGGGGATTAGGAGTAGGTGTATTTACCTTTTCAAAAGACTATAAGCTGGATTTGTTAGTAGAAGACATAAAGTATGAATGGATTATCCCCATAAAAGTGAGCGGAAAAGAAAATTTTACACTTATTGCAGTTTGGACTAAGAGAATGCCTTCTGCTTCTTATGGAAAAGTTTTATATAATGCATTTATTGAATATGAAAATCTTATTAAAAATGGTCCAGTAATTATTATGGGTGATTTTAATCTTGAAAAAAGAGTAACTTCTAGTTATTCAGGTTTAGGTGGTAAGGGTGGATATAATAAAATTATTGACTTATTTAATAGCTTTAATTTGACAAGTTGTTATCATCATATTAATAAGGAGGAATATGGTATGGAGAGCAAATATACTTACTATCATCATCAGAATTTAGAAAAACCTTTTCATATAGATTATTGTCTAGTTTCTAAGGAGTATATACCTTTTATTAGAAAATTTAGCATTGGTGAAGTTAGTGAATATCTAAGCGTTAGTGATCACTCGCCATTAATCTTTGAAAGTGAATTGAATGAGTGTAGTGCTAAAGGGAAAGATGAATTAGGCAATAATAAAATTGAGGACAAGGAAATATCAAATTTATTAATTTAAGCTCACGCAAAACAAGAATCAATAGAATTCCGTAGATGCTTATGTTTTATCAATGATATATATACTTAAATGCTATAATTATTCTTATAGTTTTAGAAATTAGAAAAATAGGTGATTACATGGCTGAAGAAATAAAAAGCGCAAAAAGCTTCATATCTTTAGTAAAAGAAATGGACGCTGATTACAATACACAGCGTGATAGAGGTACAATGTTCGAATTATTATCACGCACATACTTTAAAAATGAACCAATGTACAAGCGTTTATTTGATGAGGTATGGACATTAAATGAAGTCCCTCTTGAGTATGGTATTCCTAAATCAGATACAGGTGTAGATTTAGTAGCAAAGGAACGTGAAACAGGCTTATTAGTGGCGATTCAATGTAAATATTATGCTGAAGATACAATAATTCAGAAACTACATATTGATTCATTTTTAAATGAAGTCGGTAAGAAGTTTTATGCTAAAGGTATCATTATTACCTCAACAGACAGATGGGGGAAAAATGCAGAAGAAGCGTTGATTGGACGAGATAAAGAAATTACTCGAATT
Source organism: Solibacillus sp. FSL R5-0691 (assembly GCF_037974225.1). Classification (GTDB taxonomy): domain Bacteria; phylum Bacillota; class Bacilli; order Bacillales_A; family Planococcaceae; genus Solibacillus. The sequence goes on along the minus strand of NZ_CP150231.1, from coordinate 2,852,005 downwards.
TCATTGACGCAACTTAAAGATAGTCAAATTGATTGGTCAGAATTCACTTTTTCTAAACCTGAACAAGTTAAAGTTCAACACAAGAAAACTCCAAGAACCCACCAAATTCCTGCCATTGAAGCAGTTATTAATGGTTTTGAAACAGCTGACCGTGGGAAGCTTATTATGGCTCCTGGTACTGGTAAAACTTATACTTCTATGGCAATTGCTGAAGAACTTGCAAAAAAGAAAAATGATGTTTTCCGGGTACTTTATTTAGTACCGAGTATTCAACTACTTTCACAAACGTTACGTGGATGGACAGCAGATACAAATTATAATATGGATGCAATTGCTGTATGTTCCGATCGTAAAGTAACTAAAAAAGATAGTAATGATGATGTAGCTGATATTAACGTTGCAGATATTGGTTATCCAGCAACTACAGATACAAATAAGCTTTTAGAATATCAATCTAGAATTGAGAATAGCGATGAAAATGGCGATTTCTTAACTGTATTTTCAACATATCAATCAATCGATGTAATTATTGAAGCTCAGAAGAAAGGCTTTTATGAATTTGATTTAGTAGTATGTGACGAGGCGCATCGTACTACGGGAGCAACTGAATTAGGTAATGAAGACAGTAGTTTTACAAAGGTTCATTATGATGAAAATATTAAAACGGCAAAGCGCTTGTATCAAACAGCGACTCCACGTGTATATGGTGATGCAGCTAAGCAAAAAGCAGATGAAATATCAGTAGTTATAGCTGATATGGATAATCCTGATTTATACGGTGAGGAGTTATACCGTATTGGATTTGGTGATGCTATTCGTCAAGGTATTTTAACAGATTATAAAGTAATGGTATTAGCAGTAGATGAAGAAATGATTACTAAAAGATTCCAACAAATGTTTGCGGACAAGAATTCAGAATTAAAATTCGATGATGTAACTAAAATAGTTGGTTGTTGGAATGGTTTAGTGCGTCGTCGTAGTAATTCAGATGAAGCTTTAGGTGCACCTATGAAACGTGCAATTGCATTTAACAGTACTATTCGTGAGTCAAAATTAATTTCAGATATGTTCTCGCATGTAGTAGACCAGTATTTATATCAAGATAACGCTGAACATGAGCGCCAATATGAAATCGAAATTGATCATGCAGATGGTTCAATGAATGCATTAGAAAAAAACAAGAAAATCTCTTGGTTAAAAGATGAAGTGCCTGATAACACTTGTCGTATTCTTTCTAATGCCCGCTTCTTAACAGAGGGTGTAGATGTACCAGATTTAGATGCAATTATGTTCTTGAAGCCTCGAAAATCAAAAATTGATATTGCACAGGCAGTAGGACGTGTAATGCGTAAATCTCCAGGTAAAGACTATGGATATGTTATTTTACCAATTGGTGTTCCAGCAGGTGCCGATACAAATAGTGTTTTAGATAATAATGATAAATATCGTGTAGTTTGGGAAGTACTCAATGCTTTACGTTCATTGGACGAAAGATTTGATGCAACTATTAATAAATTGGAATTAAATAAAAAGAAACCTGACCAAATTCAAATTATAGGCGTAGGTGATGCTCCAGAAGACGGGGAATTAAAACCTACTACAGAGCAAATATCATTTATGTTATCAGAAGATGATTTTAGTGACTTAGAGCGGGCGATTTATGGGAAAATTGTTCGTAAAGTTGGTAATGTACGTTATTGGGAAGATTGGTCAAAAGATGTAGCAGAGATTGCTCAACAGCATATGCTACGTATTCGAGTAATGCTAGAGGATAAAGAAAGTGAAGCATATAAAGAGTTCCAAAAATTTATTAAGAGTTTACGTTACAATATCAACGACTCAATTAGTGAAACTCAAGCGATTGAAATGTTAGCGCAGCATTTAATTACAAAGCCAATATTTGAAGCGTTATTTGATTCTTATAGCTTCGTGCATAATAATCCTGTTTCTAAATCAATGGATAGGATTTTATCTATTCTCGACGAACAGGGCCTAATGAAAGAACAAGAAAAGTTAGAATCTTTCTATGAAAGTGTACGTGTACGTGCTGAAGGTATAGATAACTTAAAAGCCAAACAAGATATTATCATACAGTTATATGATAAGTTCTTTAAAGTAGGTTTTAAGGAAACTACAGAACGCTTAGGGATTGTTTTCACACCGGTAGAGGTTGTAGATTTCATAATTCATTCCGTTGATGATGTGCTAAAGAAGCACTTTGGTAAATCACTAGCTAGTGATGGAGTACATGTATTAGATCCATTTACTGGCACAGGTACATTTGTCACTCGTTTATTACAAAGTGGACTAATTCCTAAAGAAGATTTATTACGTAAATATACACAAGAAATACATGCAAATGAAATAGTCCTATTAAGTTATTATATTGCAGCCATTAATATTGAAGAAACATTCCATAGTTTAACTGGTGGAGAGTATGTGCCATTTGAAGGGATTGTACTAACAGATACATTTGAAAGTACAGAGAACAAAGACTCGTTTATGGATGAGTTATTTGATGAAAATAATGCCCGTTTAAAACGCCAACAAGAAGATCCTATTTTCGCTATAATTGGTAACCCACCGTACTCTATTGGCCAAAATAACGCAAATGACAATAATCAGAATCAATCGTATCCAAATTTAGATTATAATATTGATTCAACTTATGCGAAGTACTCATCAGCCAACCTAAAGAAAAGTCTCTATGATTCTTATATCAAGGCTTTCCGTTGGGCAAGTGATAGAGTAGAAAGCAAAGGAATTATAGGGTTCGTTACAAATGGATCATTTATTGATAGCAATAGTACGGATGGACTGCGAAAATGTTGGTTTAACGAATTTAATTATATTTATGTATTTAATCTTCGTGGAGATCAAAGAACTTTAGGTGAAAAATCTCGTCAAGAGGGCGGAAAGGTTTTTGGATCAGGAAGTAGAACACCAATTGCTATTACTATTTTGGTGAAGGATGGATCAGAAAATCATAAAGTTTATTACCATGATATTGGAGATTATTTATCCCGAGAAGAGAAGTTAAATATTATATCCAAATTTAAATCTGTTGCTAATATAGAATGGACAATAATAAGTCCTGATGAAAATAATGATTGGATTAATCAACGAGATAAAAATTATAATAAATATCCAGCTTTAGAGGGCAATATTTTTATAAATAAAGCAATTGGAGTTAGTACAAATAGAGATACTTGGGTGTACGGATATGATAAAAAAAGAGTTGTTGAAAACGTTCAGATTATGGTGGGAAATTATAACTCAGAGGTAGTCCGTTTAAATCATATAACAGAGGAAAAAACAAAAGTAAATTTAATTAATAACGCTGATAATTTTGTGAAATGGAGTACAGGACTTAAACAAAAGCTAATTAAGGGAATTCAAATTGAATTAGATGATAGTCTTGTAATCGAAAGTATGTATCGTCCTTTTACAAAGAAATTTTTATATTATCAAACAGATATTATTGAGCGTCCGAGTAGATATAAAGATGTTTTTGGTAAGGAAAATAAAATAATTTATGTCACAGGTGCTGGAGCAAGTAGAGATTTTTCTTGTCTAGTTATTGATAAAATACCAAACTTAGATTTAATGGAAAAAGGGCAAGGTTTTTATTTGCTAGATAATAGGGATTCAAATTTATTGTTTAATCAAACCAATATTGATGAAAGCTTTAAAAACAAGATTGGTCTTTCTGAAGAGGATATATTTTATTATGTATATGCTGTTTTACATTCTAAGGAATATAGAGCACAGTATGCTAGTAACCTAAAAAAAGAATTACCACGTATCCCTATACTAAATAATAAAGAAAATTTTGTAGCTATAGGAAAAAAATTAGTTTATTTACATCTTAATTATGAAAATTTAGAACCGAATAAAAATATTGAAATTCAAATCAAAGCTAATCCTTCTTATAATGTAATAAAAATGAAGCATCCTAAAAAAGGTATTTTGGATAAAATAATTTTTAACAGTGATATCACTATTGTAAATATACCTATGAAAGCTTACGAATATATTGTAAACGGTCGTCCAGCAATTGAGTGGATTATAGATCAATATCAGGTAAAGGAAGATAAAAAAACAGGGATAGTTGATGATCCAAATTTATATTCTCAAGATCCAAAGTATATATTAAATTTATTGTTATCTGTAATTCAATTGTCTATCCAAACAATGGAATTAATTGAACAACTTCCTGTATTAGAAATAATTGAATATTAGTATACATTTATTAAAAGAATAAATAAACGTAGTCAAAACCGTAGTCAAAAAAAATAATTGCCCCCGCAAGTATTGATATAACAATGTTTTAAGGAGGTGGGTTCGACTCCCACCGTCTCCATACATAGGAATCAAACGATTTCAAAAAAGACCGAAACCCTTGGTAAATAAGGGTTTCGGTCTTTTTATGTTTTTAGCCGATTTTGTGCTGTGGCATTCAATGGCATTCAATTTGGGAGTCAGTGAATATAAAAGTACCTTAATAGATATAGTAATGTAATAGATTATATGCTACGCTTAAATAAATTCCATATTATGGGTGGTGAGTTAATGGTTAATGTTATAATCAAACCTCAAATTATAGAGTGGGCTTTACAAAGAGTAGCTAATGAGGAAAAAATATTGGGGAAGTTCCCTGTAAAAAAATGGATTAGTGGCGAGAAGAATCCTACATTTAAGCAATTAGAAGCATTTGCTAGTGCGACATATACACCATTAGGGTATTTTTTCTTGAATGAAGTACCAAATCTAGATTTAGCTATACCTCACTATCGCACGTTATCAGACGAAACACTCGAAAATCAAAGTCCAGATTTAATAGAAACAATTCATACGATGGAACGTAGACAAGAATTCATGAAAGAATATATGAAAGAAAATATAGGCATTGAATTAGAATTTATTAATTCATTTAGTGGAAATAATCCTCAAACTATTGCAGCTAAAATATATGAGATTTTAAATTTACAAGAAAACTGGGCTTCTATAGAGAAAAATTATGATGATGCACTAAAATTACTTATTTCTAAATGTGAAGAGCAATATATAACAGTAATGGTAAATGGTATAGTTGGTACTAATACTACAAGGAAACTTAATGTTGAAGAATTTAGAGGATTTGTATTAGTAGATAAAGTTGCACCGTTAATTTTTATTAATGCTTCAGATTCTAAAGCAGCTCAAATATTTACATTAATACATGAAATAGCGCATCTAATTATAGGATCTACTGCTATAGTTGCTGCATCCCCGTTAAACGATTCTGATGGGGATATTGAAAAACTTTGTAATAGAGCAGCTGTAGAATTTTTGTGTCCGGAATCTATATTTATTCCTTCTTGGAATGAAATTAGTGAAGATAAGTTTGAAAAACTATCAAATAAATTTAAAGTGAGTAAGATTGTAATTGCTAGAAGAGCGTTAGATTTGAAATTAATTAACAAAGAAGAATTTTTTAGATTTTATACTATATATAAAGAAATGCTTTCAAATCTGAATAAAGAAAAATCTAGCGGCGGTAATTTTTACAATACTACTAGAAGACGCTTAGGTAACCTGTTTACTTCTGCAATAGATTACAAATTGAAAAATAAATCAATTCAATATACTGATGCATATAAATTAACAGGGTTAAAAGCCCATACATTTCATAATTATATTGACAGATTTAATAAATTAGGAGGTTGGTGAAATGTACTTATTAGATGCTAACGTCTTTATTAATGCGTATAGAGATTATTATTCGTTTGATATTGTCCCAGACTTTTGGAATAGATTAGTAAGTTTAGCTGGTAATTCGCAAATATGTAGTATCGATAAAATTAGAGATGAATTATGTACAAATATAGAAAATCCAGATGAATTACACATTTGGAGTGCTAGCCAATTTGAAGCTTATTTTAAAGAAACAGATGCAACAGATGTTATCGAAGCATATTCTCGAATTCAACAGTGGGCATTTGGTAATCCTCAATTTACAGAAGCAGCAAAAAGTGAATTTGCATCTAATGCCGATGCTTGGTTAATTGCTTATGCAAAAGCCAAAAATGCCACAGTTGTAACGCATGAAGCATTTAACAGAGACGTAAGAAAGCGAATTTAAAGATAAGCTAAAAACGAAACAACTTGCAGAAGCTTTAGAAAAAAGCCCACAATATGCAAGGAAAATTTTGAAAAATTTAGAGGAAAAAAAGCTTCTAGAAAAAGTAGCGACATCTGAAAGAGACCCGAATTTACATTATGTGTTGAGTAGAGGAGAAGACGTGGAACAGCAAGAACTTGACATCACTTAAGCTAAGCTTGACGCGAAGCAACCGGAACTTCTCACGATATAACTATTGAAAGAAGCACAAGTAGCAGTAGTTACAGAGGTAATGAGCGAAATAGCATGACGTGAACTAACGCAAGCTTGACGCGAAGGAGCTGGAGCTTGTCACGAATAGCTATTGAAAGAAGCACAAGTAGCAGTAGTTACAGAGGTAATGAGCGAAATAGCATGACGTGAACTAACGCAAGCTTGACGCGAAGCAACCGGAGCTTGTCACGATATAACTATTGAAAGAAGCACAAGTAGCAGTAGTCAAAGATGTAATGAGGATAATAGCTTGACGTGAACTAACGCAAGCTTGACGCAAAGGAGCTGGAGCTTGTCACGAATAGCTATTGAAAGAAGCACAAGTAGCAGTAGTTAAAGATGTAATGAGGATAATAGCTTGACGTGAACTAACGCAAGCTTGACGCGAAGCAACTGGAGCTTGTCACGAATAGCTATTCCAAGGAAAAGAAGTAGCCATAGCTACAAGAATAATAGGAGTATCAGCTTGCCTCGAATTAGTTGAAGCTTGTAATGCGAGATCAAGTTATTAATATTCTGCATTTATAAAGGTAGAGAAGCCATATAGATTTCTCTACCTTTATTTTCGTTGTTTTTCTTTGTAGCAATGTGCACAGCCTAAACCTCAAGTTTGAGATGGGGTGGTTTATTTTTATGTCTGAGTCACTGTTAACAGCAAAATAGCACGACAACACCTATTTAAACCTTGCTAAAAAATCCTCGTTATCTAAAATATGTTCATTCTCAAAATAGCGGTAGTTGTACAATATATCCTTTAGGCGATGATTCGTATACTTTAAAGAAAAAGTTCGTTCCTTTTGTGATGCTGCCCAAGCGTGCATATTTTCATATTCAGGGGAAGTCGGATCATTGATGACTGTTAAATATTCATTGAAGCCATGTAAGCCACCAACATCCTCAGGTGGGCGTTCACCTTTGCCTTCTATTAATTTTGCATGCTGTAATGTGGCAGTGATTGTTTTTTCTAGTGTAATAATATGTTTCCAAGAGTCGCCGAAATCATATTCGTAAATGACTTCTGGATGCTGCGCGAAGACGTCCTTTAGCGAAACAAAGCGCTCTTGTACAATTTCATTGCCTGAAAAATTAGCGAATTCCATTGTCTCAGGGTCATCATCCATAACAATTTTAAGATCCTTGTTATCTTTTCGCAGGACAGAAAATTCATGTAAGTGATAGTTTTGCCAGTCGAAAACGATTTGGATTAAATTGTGAAGATGTCTAAATGAATAGTTCGATGGAATCTGTACACGTCGCCAAATGTCATGGCCGTCTAAGGCGAGCTGAATATTCAGTTGATAGAGCTCGACATCCATTATATCTGCAACGTCCTTAACATCAGTTAATTTTGCCAAACTCTCCAGCATTCTTTCATTCGGATAAAAGCCTTTTTTTGAGCATCTGATTGAATCATTCTACCAACAAGCGGCGTAATAAAGCGCTGAATAGTCGCATCTTTATCAAGTAATTCTGCCCACATTTCAACCTCATTTACAGTATTATTCAATCTAGCGACCATGCTTCGATTGGCAGTTTTTGAAAAACTTAGGCCCTTTGATGAAGCCAGGTACGTTTCAATAACCGCATTGCTAACACCTTCCATTCGCAGAGCAACGCGAATCGCTTCGTGAATTAACTCCTCCAGATTAGCAAGGTCCTTCTTTAATAGACGATTGATCACGACGGGAAATCGTGTTTCATTATTCATCAAAACTAAAACTTTTCTTCTATAAATTGTGACGATGTTGGCATGCCAGCCGAATAAACTTTCAGGGTACTGGTCAAAGCCATCTGGTGATACTAATTGTGAAGCGTCAACGTTTAGCGTATCTAGTACTTTCTTTGTACATTGAATAATCATAGGTTTCTCATTTCAATCACAGCGATTGATGGTTATATGTAATGTTTTAAGTATAGATTAAAAAGTTAAGTAGCTCCAATTTTTGTGCGAATGACTTTTATAAAAAATATGGATACCGCATAGGGGTGCGATGTCCCTTTTTAATCAATAAATTTACTGAACTTTAAAACGCTTGATAAAATATCACACCATAAACAGGGATTATCAACCATAAGAAAATTTTATAAAATAGTGTAAAAATATGAGTTTTACAGGATAATTAAGTAAATTCTATTAAATTAATTATCGGAGGCGTTAATGTGCACCAAATTCGAATTCGAAGTATAAAAAATCCTACTATTTATCGTATTGTTCAAGTATCTGAAAGTATGAGCCTTTTTGATTTGGATACAATTATATCAACGGCATTCTCGATAGAAGATGAAAGCGATGTGTTTTTTGAATTTTTTCAAGTAAAGGGAAAAAAATCGCATCAAGTGATTCCACTCTATAGTGAGAGTTATGATGAATTTGAAAGCTTGGAAGAAACGGTTGGAGAATGGTTTGTAAAGATTGATGATGGAATGGATTATATGACTGAAACCGGAATAAAACTAAAGCTTACATTAGAAAAAGTAATTGAAATTGAAGATGTAGAAGCTTGTATCATAGATGGACAAGGGGATTTATTTTCAAAACGAAAAAATATTGATATTGATGCGTTAAATAAAGTATTGCAACTGGAAATGGAGTTAGATAGAAGTTTATTTTCTGAAATTGAGAAAGGTTTAATGGACAATTTATTTCCGGATTACTTAACATTATTCGAGGTAGCAGACGAGTTTAAAAAACTGAAGCCTTGGCAGTATTTTAATAATGAAGATATTATTGCGGTTCAGTTAAATGATATGAAGTACTTTATTTCTGTTATGGGAGCTGGTGGCCAGGAATATGGATTAATGATGTATGATGAAGCCTTTGGTTATCAATCATTAGAGAAAATTATTAACGGTGAAGCTTTATCGGATGATTTTTCAATTGATATGAGTGCATTAACGGTGAATTATGTTGACCGAGATGAACTTGATAAAGAAGATTATGAACTAATTAAAGAACATGGCTTATCGTTCCGCGGGAAGAAAAACTGGATTGCTTTCAAAACATTTGAACCTGGATTTGTTCCGATGCAGCCGGATTATGATGAAGTAGAAACGATGATTGAGTTAATAGAACTGATGATTCAAGTAACCAAAATGCGGATGAGTGGCTGGGAATATCCGATGGTGCCAATGTATGGCTATCCTCTATTTGAAGTGCAAAATGATGGCGAAGTGGATTTGTTAGGCATTATTGAAATGGAACGAATTGAAGATTGGGTGCTCGAGATTGATGTAAATGATTTAGAAGTTGCAAAAATAAAAAAGAAGCAAAAGAGTCCACTAGAAATAGAATTTGATTATTTTTATATGCCTTATGCAGTAGACGGGGAGGAGGAACGTCCACTGTATCCTCTTATAAATATAATAGTTAATCATACTACTGGAGAAGTTATTCACCATGAAATTGTTCCATTTCGGAAACATTCGTTTGTTCAGCAATTGTTGTTTTGGAATATGTTAAAGGATTTAGCGGTTCTTCCTAGTAAAATATTCGTATCAGCAGAAGTATGTCGTATTTTAATGCCGGTTGCAAAGCTTGTTGGAATCGAATTGGTAGTAAGTGAGCTACCAAACGTTGATGAGTTTAGAGAAATGTTGAAGTTTAATCCACCATTTTAATTTAAAAAGTGCTAGGTACTCAGATAATTATTTTTAATTAAACTATGCTAGTAAGAAATGAAGGTAGAGAAGCCACACGGACTTCCCTATCTTCATTTTATTTCCGGTGTTTTTCTTTGTAGCAATGCCCGCAACCATCATATACAGCTGGGTATTTTAAAGTGTAGTCCTCGTCTGTATCGATTCTATTTTCATTGCTAATTTCAGAAATCTTACATGCTGCAACCGTATAGGCAGTGCGATGAACTTCTTTATCTTGACTATTATAACTAGTGTGAGTGCCTGATACTTATGTTATATATAGTATAATTGATATTAATAAATTCCTTTAAATTTATAATCTTGAACTAAGAAGAGTGGTGCATGCATGGTGGAAAAAGAAAAAGTTTTGCACGAAACAGCGCTTAAAATTATGAGTAGTTTTCATAAGCTTGTCATGGATAAGGATTTTACGAAGCTTACGGTTGCTGAAATTTGCGAGGCCGCACAAGTTTCACGAAAGACGTTTTATAAATACTTTCAAGATAAAAACGATATCGTTGAGCAAATATTAATTAAAGACATTATTGCACCGATGGAGAAGTTGCGAGAGCTATATATAAATATGGACTTACCATCAGGAATGATTCTGGAGTGGCAATATCAGCAATTTTACAAGGAACGCAAATTTTATGAACGCATTAGTGCATTTACAGGGCAAAATTCTTTTTATGAATTTGTATTAAAGCATTCGGGTGAAATCATATCGAATAAATTAAAACCGTTAAAGCTATCTGACTTAGAGCATGAATATATGACTTACTTCTATGCGTCATCACATACAATGCTACTCGTGAAATGGATGAAAGATGGTATGCTGATTCCACCAAAGCTGATGGCATCCTACTATGAGCGATGGACACTTCCTATTTTTCAAAATTATGATGAGCAAGGTAGGTAACAAATGGTTTAAATTGTCTCCTTTAGCGTAACACTTAGCGTAAAGTCGGAATCGTTTATCATATGTAGCACATCTTATACTATAGTTAATGACAAATTGAAGGAGTGTTTGATATGCAATTAAAAGATAAACGCATTATCGTGACTGGTGGCGCAAGTGGTATCGCTGCAGGTACTGTTCGTGCTTATGTACGTGAAGGTGCAACAGTAGCAGTTCTAGATATTAATGAAGAAATGGGTCAACAAACAGTAAATGATGTAAATGCAGAAGCTGGTGTAGCGGGGAAAGCGACATTTTATCGTTGTAATATCGCAAATCAAGAAGAAGTATTCTCTGTATTTGAACAAGCCGCAAAAGATATGGGCGGTTTAGACGTTTTAGCACATATTGCAGGTGTAGAAAAATTAAAACCTGCTGAAGAATATACGCCAGAAGATTTAGCATTCCAATTAGGCGTAAACATTAACGGTACAATTTATACAAACCAAGCAGCGTGCAACATTTTCAAGGAGCAAGAAGGGGAAGGTAATATCATCAACTTCTCTTCTGATACAGCTTCAACAGGTATGCCAGGTGGTGCATTATATTCTGCTTCAAAAGGTGCTGTATATTCTTGGACACGCACAATTGCATACGAATGGGCATTGAAATACGATATCCGTGCAAACTGTGTGAACCCAACGATGAAAACACCAATGTACGAGCACTATTTAAACAACTTAACTGATGAAGCCCGTGCAAAGTTTTTAGAAGCTGAACGTCTGAAAGTACCTTTCCGTGGTGAAATGGGCGATGTAGATCGTGACATGGCACCAGTAATGGTATTTTTAGCATCAGATGCATCAGGCTTCATTAATGGTCAAATTATTCCGGTAAACGGTGGCCGTAATATGTTACGTGGATAATTTCCCACAAGTTATAACAGTTCTGCTTAATAAAATATTATACTCACAGTTCGATATAGCCCTCTAAAATATAAATGAGCGGAATGAAAAGGATCACTTTTATGAGTGGTCTTTTTTGGCATTATGCTAATTCTGGACCAGTAGTAACGATAAATTTTGCCATATGTATATCACCTCCTCACAATATGAGCCTCATCGTAAAAGTGATGTATACGGCCACTCGAAAGAAAACCTTTTTTTGGCAGTGGGGACAATAAAGTTCATTTTTAGCTGATAAAGACTTTAAGAGGGTCTTATCATCATTGAATGCAAATTGTTTTTCTCTGTTTTGATCAATTGCTACGAACATTTTCTCACCTCTTTTAGTAAGGTATTTCTTTTACAATTTAGTAGGATAATACTTGGAATTTGATACATTAACGATAATCACATATATTTACATTATTGTAAAAAGAATGTGGGGATTGAACAAAATAAAAAAAGAATTGTTAATAATTTTTTTAACTTTTTTATACTAGGTGTACCTAAATAGTGTAAAATTATGGTACTTATATGAGGTGGGGTAATATTTTGGTAAGTCCAATAAGTATAATTAAAAAAATTCATTCTTATTTAAGGCAACGAGTATTCAAGAAGCTGCAAGTTTTCTAGCAGAATATCTAAATACAACTAAATATAAGTGAGGTTATTCATGTGGTAAATATTTACTGATTATAAAGGTTAAGATATGATAATCTATAAATAGGTAGTTATACATAGGAGGATTTTCATGATTACAGGTGACATTAAAATTAAAATTGACGGGATATGGTCGACTCTTTGAACGGAAGGGAATATAAACTAATTAACAAATATTGAGTAACTAACATATTTAATATTTATTAAATGATTAGATGAAAGTGAATTACGGAAAAAAATTAAGCGAATTTTTTAGGATTAGAACATAAGGGGATTTTATCAGAATTCCCAACTGATTTTACAGTTGTACAAACAGAACATTGGTCGAAATTGCGTTGGACGCAATTTATCAACTGCTTGATGGAGAAATGCATATAAAAGAAAAATGGTCGGAAAATGAGATCTCTATTATTCTTGAACATATATAATGTGGGAATATAAATATAGATATTTTAGAAAATTATGTAATGTGGTAAGTTTTAATAATGTCTTTAATATGGTCTATAATCGTGCAACAGCTTTTGATGAAAAAATGAAAAAGTACTTGTAAATGCTAATGACTATGATCGTAAGGCGATGACAATGTAGCTTTTAAAGATTATAAGATAACTATAAAATAACGGTTTGGTAAGTAAGGGAAGTGATGTAAATGAATAAAAAGCTAGATGATCTACTTTCTCAGATTAATGATAATTTTCGTTTTGGTAGTAAAATAGAGCAGAATATTGTTGACCAGTGGTTTAAAGAGTACACACTTGACATCGAAGAAAAGTTTGCCGTTTATGATGAACTAGATTCTTTGCAAATTAAATTCATTGATCATCCCAAAACGGTATTAAAGGCAAAATTATTGAAGTTGTATAAATGTATTGAACTAGGAAATGAAATTAAAAGAAGTATTCTTATAAAATGGTTCAATCAAAATAATATAGATGAGAGTATACAGGAGAATATTCTAAGTGATCTAACGAGAAAAGATTATATCATTATTGACGATACAGTGCAAGCGGAAAATGGAATTGATTTTGATAAGCTTGATGATTTCTTTGAAAATGATTTAGATTCTTTATTGGATGACGACAGCTTCATTGAACATGTTGATTCACTCGAAGATGTTATTGATAAATCATGGAATATTGAATATTTAAAACAAATACATTCAGAAGATGAGTTTAAACGAAATAAGTCACTTAGCAATCTAGTAGAAGCGAATAGAAAATTAGTATGGAAGATTGTAAAGCATTATTCAGGCTTAGCAACAGTGGGATTCGATGAGAATGATATGTATCAAGTTGGTTTTATTGGATTACTGAAGGCTGCAGAAAAATTCGATGTTTCCCTAGGCTATCAGTTTTCAACTTATGCAACTTGGTGGATAAGACAAGCGATTACTAGGGGGATAGCGGATTATTCAACATTAATACGAATTCCGGTTCATTATCGAGAGAAAATGAATAAATTCATAAAAATCGAGAATGAATTGTGGAATGAATTAGCTAGACCTGCTACAACATTTGAGATTTCTAAAGAAATGGAAGAACCAACTAATGTAATAGAAGAATTACGCTTTTATATTTCACAAAGTAACTTAGATAGTCTTGATCGCCTTGTTGGAGATGATGAAAACACATCATTAGGTGAACTTGTGTTAGATGATAATTTAAAAATGCCTGATGAGGAATATTATAAAATTGAATTAAGAAATACAATTGGTGAGATCTTTCAATCGAATTTAACGGAGAGAGAAATGCAAGTTTTATATTATCGTTTTGGATTTAAAAACGATGAAACAAAGACATTGGAGGAAGTTGGACAAATATATAATTTGACAAGAGAAAGAATTCGACAAATAGAAGCCAAAGCTCTTAGGAAGCTTCGAAAACAAAAAACGACTACAGTGTTAAAGGAGTATTTGTATGAATATTGAAAAAAAAATTGAGAAAATCGTGGAACAAAATGGACCATCGATTGTTGTTTTAAAAGGTTTTAATACAAGCGAATTAAAAAGAGAGAAAAAGTACTTTTCGTTTAATATAGACTACTTCGATACAGTAGATTTACCAACGTTACAAGAACAGGTTATAGAGGATATTATTCAACATCGTACTTTTACAGATGATTATTTATGGATGACAATTGAAGAATATCAATTATTTAGAGATCAAGAAGCAATTAATAAAATGCCTGTATTGGTGATTGAAAATAATCTGTTTAATAAACAGTATCCATACAGAGGTACACTGTCAAATGTTGAGAGCATTTATCATTATTTATATTATCAAGAAGATAATGAATTAGAAAATGATCAGTTAAAAATATTAGAAAACGTCTCAAAATTTTATGGACAAATAGATTATTCAAAGCATAGCGGAAATTATTATGTGACGTATCCAGAATTTGATGAAAAACCATTGACGTTCAAATATTATGATGAGAAGGAATATGAATTTCAATTTAGCGAAGATTTTCCTACCGAAAATATTTCGCAAATAGAATTATCGGATGATGAACTTCCATTTTTAGATCTTATTATGAACATTATAGCAAAAGAAGGCATCAATAACGTTTTATTTGTTTTATCAGGAACAAATGAGCTACTACCTAATAACTATTTAGAGCGTATCAATGTTCTCGCTAATATTTCTGATATAAATATTTATTTTACAACATTATCAATAAGAAGAAAGGTAATAGTGAATGAAGATGCCTATGTAAAAATATTGAATGAAGTTTATGGGTACGATGATTACAAAGAAATTGAGTTTTATAAAAACATAGAAAATCAATCTAAAGAAACGTTAAATATTTCGCAAGCTCAAATTATCGATGATATAGTCATTCAGGCAGAAAAGGCAATGCAGGGTGAAGATTTTCGAGATATATATATAACTGCAGCAACAGGAGCAGGAAAATCAGTGATGTTCCAAATCCCGGCGTTATATCTAGCAGATAAATATGCAGATGATAAACCTTTAACTTTAGTTATATCACCATTAATTGGTCTAATGAATGATCAAGTTGACAGTATGCAAAGAAAAGGAATTAAAAATTCAGCAACAATAAATGGAAATACTCCACCTTATGAAAAAGAACGTATACTTGATGAAATTCAAAATCAGCAAGTTGATATTTTATACTTATCTCCTGAAACGCTTCAAGCTCGATCCGATATTAAAATGCTAATTGGTAATAGAAATATTGGTGTGGTGATTATTGATGAGGCTCATATTGTAACTACTTGGGGAAAATCGTTTCGTTCTGACTACTGGTATTTAGGTATTTATCTAGCTAAGTTAAGAAAGGCGTATAAATTCCCAATCGTTACATTCACTGCAACGGCTATATACGGTGGGCGAGAAGATATGTATTTAGATACGAGAAATAGTCTTAATATGATAAGTCCTATTTCATATTTCGGAAAAGTTCGACGTGATGAGTTATTTATGGTTGTTCAAAGTAGTGAAAAAGATTTAGAGAAAGAAGGAAGGGATTATCGAAAAACGAAACACGCGTTAGCGTTGAGACATTTACTAAAAGCTCATAAAAACAAACAAAAATCATTAGTTTATTTCCCAACAGTAAAATTGTTGACAGATTTTAATAACTTTTTAACGCAAAATGCACCAGATCTTGCTTCAATTACAGGTAAATATCATGGAGGCCTTTCAAAAGAGGAAAAAGATGAGGTTTTATATCAATATGTAAGTGGAGATTTACAATTTGTTTTAGCAACGAAAGCCTTTGGAATGGGAATCGATATTCCTGATATTACAAATGTTTATCATTATGCTCCTACTGGCAATGTTGTTGATTATATTCAAGAAATCGGAAGGGCAGCTCGGGATAAGAAAAAAGTTGCTAATGGATTTGGTTTGATTGATTTTTTAAATCGTGACATGAACGAGGTTAAACAGTTATACGGTATGTCAGCGATTAGAAAGAGTCAAATTATAGAGGTTATGAAAAAAGTTTTATCTTTATATAAAGAAAAAAGTTATAACCGTAATTTAATTATTAGTCCAGAGGATTTTAAATATATCTTTGTTCAAAACAAACGTGATGAAGATTCATTAGACAATAAAGTGAAGACAGTTTTATTAATGATTGAGAAAGACTTTTCTTCACCTAATAAGCTAGGATATTCGCCATTTGTTGCGAGACCAAGGAGTCTATTTGGGAATGATTTAATATTGGTTACTCCTGAATTAGAAAGAATATTTATTCATTCAAGCTTAGGAAGGTATTTTAGCAAGCTATACGAAATACAGAGTGAGAGTTATTCTGCTATTTATCAGGTGAACTTGAGTGGAATATGGGAAAAATATTACAGAAGTATGTCTTTTCCTAGTTTCAAATTTGCATTATATTCAGCGGAAGAAAGAGGGAAACTGAAGCATAAATCTATTTTTGAAAAGCTTATATATGTTTCAGGGGTAGAAGTAGGGTTAAATAACAATGAATCAGTTGAGTCAATTGTTTCCGAGTATAATTTAATTTTACAGGGATTTGAAACATTCGTTAATAGTTATAAAATGTCTGGTAAACAATTTTCGGTTGATGATCTTGGCTATCATTTTATGAAAGTATTAAAAATCTCTGATAAGTTCGAAGCAATGACGTTTGCACAAACAGTTATTAACGCATCATTTGAATATTCAAAGATAAAAGAGATTAAATTCATATCTGAGCGTCCGAACAGTGGAGATTCTAAACCGAAGTATATCATTCACAATGATGGAGATTTATTCACTACATTCATTAAGAGAGGTTTGTTAGCAACATTGAAGCCGAGAGATAACTTTGTTGAAAACGGTGGCGATATGCTTACATTTTCCATGAGGGCAAATAGTGTTGAATTAGATGAGAAATTAGCAGCACTTGGAATTGGGGAGAGTCGAAAGTTATTAAATTATCAAGTGGTGGGTGGAAACAACCCACAAATATATTTAAGAATGAACTCAATTTATCCACTAGAAAAATCTATTAAACAAGGTGACTTTTATCAGAATAGCATATTAAAAGATGTTCAGGATAAACATTATACAAGCGTAGAAATGTTGAAGTATCTTTTTACAAGAGAACAAGAAGGAAATTCACCAAAAGAAAAGATTCTAAATTACTCAAAATGGTTTTGGGATAATATAGAAGACTATTTTATGGGAATTCTACCAAGCGAAGTAAAGAACGCTTTAAGTAAACCGAAAAAATAAAATCTATCATTTTAACAATGAAATGGATTAGTTAAGATTTTATCTACAAAAAACTTTTACCGCACATAATAATAATTATATGCGGTAGAATACAAGATATAAAAAATTTATTAGTGAATTGGAAGATTGTGAATCTAAGAAAATTATTTTGGTTACCACTAATGATTGGAGTATTGGAAAATGTAATATTGAAGAACATGTGGATTAAGTATTTTTTTATAGTGTTGAAAACGATAATCCACAAATAATGAGAAATTTAAGAAACAATGGGGCTATTTAATGAAACTTTAGCAAATCTAGTAGTTCTATACTTTTCAACACCTAGACTAAAATAATTGAGATACCAAAACTAATCCCGTAACAAACTGCATTTAAATGGAATGGAGAAAAATAAATGTTATTAAAAAAACTCAAAATTTATAATTACAAGAAGTTTGAAGATTTTTCTTTAGATTTTGATAATAACTTTTCAATAATGATTGGGAATAATGGGGCCGGTAAATCAACGTTATTGGAAGCTATTCATTTAGCCTTGACAGGGACAGTAAATGGGAAACCTATCTTTTATGAATTATCTCCCTATATTTTTAATGGGAAAATTGTTAACCAGTTTATTGAGGAAGTGTATGAATCCAGGCAATACGAAGGAATGGATGACACTCAAGGAAAAAACCGCCTAATCAAATTTGATCTAGGCGGTTCATTTTGTTTAAATAGCCTATCGATTATTTGTACCGAAAAAATATCACCATAACACCTATTTCAACCTTGATAGAAAATCATGAGTATCTAAAATCTGTTCATTTTCACTATAGTAATAGTTGTTCAAAATGCTCTTGAGGCGATGATTCGTATAATCTAGGGAGAAAGTTCGTTCCTTTTGTGATGCAGCCCATCCCATAAAGTCTTCATCTTCAGCGGAGTTAGGATCATTGATCATTGCTAAATATTCATTGAAACCATGTAAGCCGCCAACATCCTCAGGTGGGCGTTCGCCTTTTCCTTCAATCAATTTTGCTTGCTGTGACGTTGCAGTTATTGATTTTTCCAGTGTAATAATGTGCTCCCAGGAGTCGCCGAAATCATATTCGTAAATGACTTCCGAATGCTGTGAGAAGATTTCCGCCAGCGAAACAAATCGTTCTTGTACAATTTCGTCCGCAGAGGAATCGGCAAATTCAAGTGTATTAGGGTCATCATCCATGACGATTTTAAGATTCCTGTTATCTTTTCGCTCGACATAAAACTCATGTAAGTGATAGTTTTGCCAGTCGAAAACGATTTGGATAAGGTTGTGAAGGCTTCGGAATGAATAATTAGCTGGGATCTGTACACGTCGCCAAATTTCATGGCCATCTAAGTCGAGCTGAATGTTCAGTTGATAAAGCTCGACATCCATGATTTGCGTAACGTCCTTAGCATCAGTTATTTGTGCTAAACGCTCAATCATTTTTTCTTTCGGATAATAGCCTTTATTTTGAGTATCGGATTGAATCATTTTACTAACAAGCGGGCTAATAAAGCGCTGAATTGTCACGTCCTTATCGAGAAATTCTGCCCAAATTTCAACCTCATTTACGGTTCTGTTCAATTTAGCCACCATGCCTCGATTGGCGGTTTTTGAAAAACTTAAGTCCTTGGATAAAGCAAAGTACTTTTCGATAACCGATTCGCTAACACCTTCCATTCGAAGGGCAACTCGAATACCTTCGTAAATTAAGCTATGAAGATTGGCAAAATCTTTCTTTAAAAGCCGATTGATCACGACGTGAAATCGCGTTTCATTATTCATCAAAACTAAAACTTTTCTTCTATGAATTGTGACGATGTTGGCATGCCATCCTAGTAAACTCTCAGGATACTGGTCAAAACCATCTGGTGATACTAATTTTGAAGCGTCAATGTCTAGCGTATCTAATACTTTCTTTGTACATTGAATAATCATAGATTTCTCCTTCCAATCTCAGTGATTGACGGTTATGTGTAGTAGTTAAAGTATAAATTAAAAAGTTAGTGAGCTCCAATTTTTGTGCTAAGGTCTTTTACAAAGTAAAAAATGGATATCGCATAGGGTAGCGATGTCCATTTTAAATCAATATATTTCTTTCGACTATGGTTAACAATAAAAATGCTTCATATAGTAGCCGACTGCATGTGCACGATTGTACGTGTTTGATTTGCGCATGAATGTTTTAATATAATGCTTCACTGTCGCCTCACTCACCTTCATATACTCGGCAATCTCAAGGGTTGTCCAGCCTTCTACAATAAACTGAAGTGTCTTTATTTCCTTTTCATTAATATTACCCTCTAATTGCCCCATTTTATGTGGCGCCACAATTTGATCACTCATATAATCGACAAACCGTATCAAATCCATTTGCTGCTGTTCGGACAACTCAAAATCAAAATGAACGGAAATCATTCCGACCAACACTTGTCGCTTATGGATTGGTAATACAGCCACACATTTTGTAGAAGGGGGTAGCTTGTATTTTGGGGGAATGCTCGTTGCAAGCATTCGTTCATTCACAAATAAGGGCTGACACTCTTTTACTCCTATATATAATAACGGCATGCTGATTAATGAATCAATACGATCGAGCGGCTTTGTAATTTCCTTTTTTGAATTAATTTCTAGAAAGACCTCTACTAAATTATCGAAATGGGAATAACGGTAAACTTCTGCAAAACTACAGTGATGTTTTGTCACTAATTGAACTAATAGGTCACCAACCTTTTGTGCGCTGTTTTCATATATTATTTTTTCAATAACATCTACCTTCAATAATTAGCACCGCCTTTTATTCAAAAAGATAATTGTAAACGCTTAATTACCTAATAATATAACATTTATATCCATTTTAGAACAGATTGGAGTATTACTAAAATACTATAATAAATATAATAAAACTGAAGGGGTGGAGAGAATGAAAGCTTTAGTATTTAAAGGGAATAAAGTTTCAGAGTTCACGGATTACGCAGATCCAACAATCGATGAAAATGGCATTATTGTCAAAATCATGGCCAATGGGGTATGCCGTAGTGACTATAGTATGTGGTATAGCGAGAATGCCCCAAATACAGAAATTTGTGGACACGAAATGACAGGTGTAGTAGAAGAAGTCGGTAAAAATATTAAAAACTTTAAACAAGGCGACCGTGTGTTAGTTCCATTTTCAGGTAGTGACGGCACGTGCCCGCATTGCTTAGAAGGAAATACGAATCTATGCGATAGCTTCCTAGTTCCGGGAGCTACTTTCAACGGTGGCTATGCAGAATATTTAAGTATCCCGTTTGGTGATCGTAACTTATTACACTTACCAGATGCGATTTCGTTCTTAGACGGCGCTGCATTAGGATGCCGTATGATGACTGCTTTCCACGGTATGATTGATCGCGCTGAGGTGAAAACAGGCGATAAAGTAGCAGTATTTGGGTGCGGCGGCATTGGTTTAAGTGCGATCAATATCGCTTCAAGCGTTGGCGCAACAGTCATCGCTGTTGATATTAACGAAGAAAACCTTGAGCTTGCCCGTCAAATGGGCGCAACGTATGCAATCAACGGAAAAGAAGAAAACTTAATCGAACAAATTGCAGATTTAACAGGTGGAGGCGTTGATATTGCTGTTGATGCATTAGGTAACCAAACAACTGCTGTAAACTCATTACAAGCATTGAAGAAAAAGGGGAAACACCTTCAAATCGGTGTGGTACGAGCTGATGGCAGCGGTACAATGGTAATCCCAACGGACTTGATCGTTATGAAGGAAGCACAATTCATCGGTACGTTAGGTATGCCGATCAGTGGTTTTCCTCGCCTCCTAAGCTTAGTGGAGCAAGGGCACTTACAACCTGGCAAAATGGTCACAGCCGAAATCTCACTATCAGAAGTACCAACGATCTTCGATAAAATGTCCCGCTTCGAAACAAAAGGTACTTATGTCGTAACAGATTTCACGAAGTAACAAAAAGCAAAAGTACGAGGCTAAAAACCTGTAACTATGAGCTACAAATAACATACAACACTAAAAACGGTGGCGGCTGAAGGGGAATCCTTTAGCTACCACCGTTTTATAATTGTAAAGAATAACTTCGCTTCCTTACTCCTTCACCTGCACAAAAACATATAGCTCCGCATTGCGTTGATTGCGATGGGATTGAGCATTTTGTACGATGATTTGCAGCTTCGCGCGGTCGTTTTCTGCGATTAGAGTAGCTTCTTCTACAGATAACCTTCTGTAATCACTTGTTAAGAGGGTGTCTATCTCCTCCAACGGCCATACTAATAGCTCTTGCTCGTCTTTCATTAATACGAGCTGATCCTTCTGTATACGGAGCTCCGTATCGTTTGTTAATTCAAAGCGTCTATGCAGTGAATTTTGTGAAATGGATACTTGAACAAAATAGTCGTAACCATCGATCGCAGTAATAATCCGTTCGTCTCCATTTAAGTTAGCCGTATAATAGACTTCATTCGTGTAATCTTTATATTGTGGGGAGAAACCAAAAATTTTCTCGAAAGGTTGCTCTGGCAGCCACGCCACGCGATATTCCATCCGCTGTAAATAATCAAATTTCTCCGTAATGAATTGCTTATCTTCCATAGAAATATCCGGATTTGGTTGAACTTCTGCATCGTACATACCGAGCGATTGCAACCGCTCCTGCAGCAGATTTTCCTGATTGTGTTTACTGATCGTAAAGGCATCAACAGGCGGGATGACAGAAAGTAAACTAAACAAGATAAAAATCGGTGCAACAAGCCATTGCTTTTTTGGCATGAATGTAAGGATCACTGCGATGATGATGGCAAATAAACCGAACAAAATAACAAAATATCGGCCATGCGTAATTCCGGCCTCACCAATTTTCATGATGGAGACAACGAGTTGATAAAGCACAATGACAAGTAATACTTTCGGGAAAATGAGACGGAACCATTTCGTTAATGCATTAGTAATTACGTTGCTTAAAAAGTACACAACGAGTACAGTTGTCACGAAAGACACTAATAATGGCTCGAGTAAATTTTTCGACCAGTCGGTAAAATGCAGTGCGATATACATGACTAAAACCACAGCATACACCATTGTCAGCGGTACGATTACGTACGAAAGCAACACCTCAAGAACAGGAGCGCGTTCCTCTTTCTTCATTGTCAGGGACAGGAAGAATAATGGCATGAACAATCCAAATACAATAGCCGCGATATATTCGATAATATGTGAATTAACCGGAAACAGTAAATAATTGATCGCTGCATAGATGAGCATTAATCCTATAAAGATGACGATGGAAAAGAAGGCTGTGATGAGTACGCTTTTGAAAATATGGAAAAACCGTGCACTGAAGTTTTCCTCTCCGCGCCATATAAAGCCCATCATGAGCGCACTGACAACAACGACTGTTTGGATCGCCAGTATCAAATCATTAGAGTTGCTAATCCAAAAGAAAAGCCCGGTGAAAATAATCGCGATGCTATACGGCAGGACGCGTTTGGCAAATAAGTCTGCTATAGATGCAGCAAATACAGCAACAACAAGCACTGTCAGCCATTTTTCATAATTTGCTACAGTACCGCTAATTTCTGCTGCATTCACGATGAATAAAACAACTAAGAGTACAGTAGCTAGTGGAAATGCTTTGATTGCCTCGGTTATTGCTGCAAATTGTTGAAAGATTCGATTAAACCTCATCAAAGATACCCCCTTTATGTTTTTATTATATGCTTTTATTTTAGATGCTCAAGTTAATCATTTTCATTGAATTGACAAATTAATAGACTTTCTACATACTATCATCTTGAAATTGGAATTCTGGAGAGGGGGGCTTTGTCCATGATTTTAAAAAGAGGCGTAACAGGCATTACTGCAGGGGAGTTATCACTTGAGCGTGATTGGGCAGCCCATACTGCTGAATTCAAAAAATATTGCTACGCATATGAGCTTCATCTATTGATTTTTGATTAGTGCTAGTATTAGAGGCCCGTAACCTGAAAGAATGCATCCTTTTTAAGTAATTGGAATAGAGAATTTCGGTAATGAAGCAGGAATTGACATTGGATGATTTAGATTAAAGGGAATTTCAGTAATAGCATTGGCCCAGGTAATGCATAATAGCTTAGATTGATAATTTGCCTCTAAAATTATGTAGTTGTATATTTAATTTGTTAGTAACAGAAATGTATTAACGATACTGGGAACAATCAGGTTAAGATTGTGATTGTTCTGAGAAGGAGAAATTGTATTGAAATTAAAAGACAAGGTAGTGATCATTACAGGTGGCGCTGGCGGCATTGGTGCTGGTATAGGTCGTGCAATGGTAAAAGAGGGCGCAATTGTTGTGGCAGTGGATCTTAATCCTGAAGCGGGCGCAAATGTATTAGCGGATTTACAGCAATATTCACCGCAATCTAGCTTTATTGAATTTGATTTAACAAAGCATGACCAACTCAAAAATGTCGTGGAACAGGTTGTCGAGAAATATGGCCGTCTAGATGTGTTGGTTAATAATGCACATGCTTCTAAACAAGTACCATTCCTTGAAACAACACCAGAACATTTGGCATTGTCAATGGATACAGGCTTCTATCCTACATGGTATTTAATGCAGGCGGCTATTCCACATTTAAAGAAAACACGCGGCAATATTATTAATTTTGCTTCAGGTGCCGGGTTAAAAGGGCATAAAACACAAGCTGCATACGCTGCAGCGAAAGAAGCGATTCGCGGGATTACGCGTGTCGTTGCAAATGAATTTGGTGCAGATGGTATTACCGCGAACCTGATTTCACCAATCGCCAATTCAGAAGGTGTACAAGCGTGGGCTAAAGCACAGCCGGAATATTATGAAGGGGTACTTGCAGGTATTCCGATGGGCAAATTCGGAGATCCGGAACAGGATATCGGACGTGCCGCTGTCTTTTTAGCATCGGAAGACTCGAAATATATAACAGGTCAAACATTGATGGTTGATGGTGGCTCGATTATGCTCCATTAACATCGTACATTAACCCAATACAACGAAACGGGAATACCTGTCATCTCTATAAAACATGCGAAGGCGCTTTCTTTATTAAGAAAGCGTTTTTTTCCTTGGTATATTCAAATACAAACCTTGTGGGAAGGACTTCAGATTACGAAATTGGTAATATAAACAAAGCTCGGAATTCTGTTCCCTACTTTAGTAACATTTCTGCTCTTTGCATAAAACCCGGACAAATAAGAAAAATCGGTAAACGTTGTTGTCGCGACGTTTACCGATTTTTCTTATGACTTCAATCTTTTTCAGTGACGTTTTATTTAGCTTTAATATGTTTCTTCACTTTTTAATGAGTTTCCGGGGTTTCAAACTACTTGTAAAGATCGTTAAGCTGATCAGTAAAATCAAACCGATCCCAATAATACTGACAGTTTGGTTATTTCCGGATATTACAGAGTAATACATGAGTCCGAAAATAAGTAGGACGAGTAGAAATATGATAAGGAAATATAATTTATACAATGATTTTAACAATACATATTTTTGTCCGTCATCATACATGTTTAAGGTATCTAAAACAGGCTCCTTTGTATTTGGTACAGGAGGGGAATAATTCGGAAAAATTATCGATGTCATTTTTGAATCGGACATGGATAACAATAATGAAACAACTCCAAGAATAAATGATGTTAATACAATTTGCGGATGATTTTCCCGTAAAAAAATAAAACCTATAACAGTTGCTATAAAAGCAATGACCAGTGCAGTTATGATTGAATTAGGGATTCGATAATACTTTCGTTCAAGAGAGTCGAAAAAAGTGTCTTCATTATCGGTCGGCGAAAAGGTCATAGCACGTGATATTTTGATATTGTAGACAGCTGCAAAAACTAATAAAAGGCCACTACTAATATTGCAAAGAAATAAAAGCGTTTCCGTTGTAGAAATAACAGAATGAAATACCCATAATTGTTGCAGGCTGTAAATAGTAATAATTAATGCAGTTGTTAACAAAATCATTCTAGTTCCTCCTTCTCAAAAATAAAGATTTGTTCGATGGGTTCATTAAATACATTCGCAATTTTTGTGGCGATTAATAATGAGGGCATATATTCATTTCTTTCAATCAGACTAATTGTTTGGCGAGAGATCTTTGCCTTTTTGGCTAAATCCGTTTGGTTCATACCTTCTCTAGCACGCAACTCCTTTAATCTATTTTTCATTTCATCACCTCAAACCAATTGTAAACGATACAAGTCATAATGACAATGATAATAGTCGAAAAGTAAATAATTATTGTCACTTGATTTAAGGGAATATCCCCTAAACGTCGTTTAAAAACAATCATTTTGCATAAGTATGTAAATGTATAAGCCTCATGCCACCCTTATGCAATTTTCATTCTTTCAATATGAAGATTGCGTTTTTCCGTTAAAGGATCAATTGTGAAATATCTAAAAAAATTGGAGTCATTGACATTTTCAGTAACTTTGTATAATAATATATTCAACGTTGAATATAGGAGCGATAAAATGATTAAGTTATTGGTGCTAGAGCTGTTAAATCGACGCCCCATGTCAGGTTATGAAATGAAACAAATACTTGAAAATACTGATGCCAAACGATGGAGCGGTGTATTACCTGGTTCGATTTATAATGCAATTAAGAAATTGGAAAAGGAAGGATATATCATCATTTCAAGCATTGAAATGACAGGCAATCGGCAACGTTCTGAATTCAAAATTACTCAAAAGGGTAAAGATTATCAACAGTCGCTAATAAAAGATGCTCTATCCTCACCTGTCCTTTACAATGGTGATTTATATTCAGGGATTGGCTTTGCGTATCAATTAGATTATCAGTCTGCAATCTCTAAACTTCAGAACAATATGAGCGCTTTAAGCAAAGAAAAAAAAGAAATTATTGCTGGCAAGAAACAGAAAGAAATTGCGATTAACGGTGAGTTATCTGAACTATCCTCAATTGTGATTAATCACATGATAAAAACTATTGAATTGCAGAGTCAGTTGATTGAAAGTGTTATTGATGTAATAAAAAAAGAAAATAATTCCGATTAGATCGGTTTTATTTTTGATAATATATTCAAAGTTGACTATATAAGGAGGAACTATATGGTACAGGTTTCTAAAATAAACCCATTTTCTATTGATCATATTGTGGTAAATGTCAATGAGAAATATCAAAAAAATATTCAATTTATTGAGGAAGTTAATCGGTTAGGCTTACCTTATACACCCTCAAAAGGTAAAGGAAATAAAGGATTCAAAGCCTCTAATTTATGGATAGGAGATGAATATTTCGAGTTTATCTATATTAAATCGAAAGATGGCGGTGGCTGGATCAAAGACTGGGTTGATAAGTATAATTCTGGTCACAGAGGTGTCATTGGACTATTTCTCAAAACAAACAATATTGAAGAAACTAGTGAGGCATTGAAAAGTTATGGCATATCAAATCCTGAAAGAATAAGTTTTCCTTTTTTCTTTAAACTATTCAATTTTTCTGCTAAGTGGCGAAATGCATATCTCCCATATTTTGAAGAAGTACCTTTTCAATTAGGTTTCCAGCAAGTTGATACTCCACAAATTGAAGAGAAAATGCGTAAGCGAATGGTACCTAATAGTAAAATTAATGGAATCAATGGAATAAAGTCTATCGAATTTTTCGGCCCGTTTACAGTTCGGGACTTCGAATGGTTAAAAAATATATTTAACTGCTTTAGTGAAGAATCCAATCAACTTAATATTCCACTTGAGAATGGTCAGTCAATTCATTTCTATTATAGCGACACTATAGAATCACGCGTGTTACTTAATTCAAATGTCAATGTATTTCCACCGTTACTGATAGAGAACGTAAGAATAATGAATTTTTAGAGGTTGAGTGTTCTTTCGATAAATTAGACAATCCGAGATACAATAAAACAATCTTCAACAATCGGGCATTTTCCTTGAAAAAATCTAACCCAAAAAGTAAACGATGTTTACTTTTTGGAATATTTTGTGTAAAATTCAGGAAAAAGGAGATGAATTGATGATTAAAGTACAGAAAAATGAACAGTACAGTTTTGATGAGTTTTTAGAGAGTCGAACCTCACTCAATGATTTAGACAATCCATTTCTTCAACAAGTATTAAAAGAGTTTACGGGTAATGGCTATGAACAATTAATAACATCACTGAAACCGTTTAGTGAAAAGCTTTCTTATGACTGGCGTCGTGCAACAGCAGAATACGCACGCCCTGAGAACCATCCGAAAATCCGTCATTTTGATGCTTATAATCATCGCATTGATCGAATTATCCGACCACAAGAGGCGGTGCAAATAACACAAGAAGTTTTCCGTGAAGCTGTTTTTTCGGAAAACAACTTACCGTATGAGGGGATTATTAAGCGCTATCTCTTACAAGGCAATGGCGAAGCAGGTATTTCTTGTCCGCTTGTTTGTACGGATGGTCTGATTGCACTCATCGAAGCTTATTATGATGAAGTGCCAGAAGCAGTGCGCGAAATTCATCGACATGTAAAAGAAGGAATCAACGGTGACTTTGGCATTGGTGCACAGTATATGACTGAAATGCAGGGCGGCTCAGATATTCCAGCGAATGTTTTGAGGGCTGTTCCGGATGGTGAGGTCTATCGTTTATATGGACATAAATTTTTCTGTTCAGCTGTTCACTCAGATTATGCAGTTGTGACAGCACGTATAGAAGGGACAGAAGATGTTGCGACATTTATCGTGCCTTCTTGGTTACCAGGGAATAAAGAAAAAGAAATTCGTAATCATTATGAAATTAACCGTTTAAAGTGGAAACTTGGCACAAGTGAGCTTCCTTCAGGCGAGATCGAATATAAAGGTGCACTCGCATATCAAATCGGGCAACAAAATAAAGGTGTAGCAATTGCTGTGAGTATCGTACTTACAAGATCACGTTTAGATATTGGATTTGGTAGTGGGGCATTTATGATGCGTGCTGCTAGGGAAGCGAAGCTATACGCGAGTTTCCGGAATGTATTTGGTCGTAAAATTGAGGAGTTTCCAATGGCGGCTGCACAAATAGCAGATTTGGAATTTGCAGCAAAAAGAACGGTAGCAACGGCATTTAATATTTATAAAAGATTTGATTCAATGGATGGTTCCCCATTAAAGGCATTTGCCATTCGTGAAATGATTTTACTTCAAAAAATATATGCTTCAAAAGAGACTGTTGAAAAATTACGTTTAGCCATTTCCTTATTCGGTGGAAACGGAGCGATTGAAGATTTTAATGATATTGCGAGATTGTTTAGAGATAGTATGGTCAATGAACTGTGGGAAGGTCCAAGGAATGTACTGTTAGCGCAAGTTTATCGGGATTTATTGAAGTCGAAATGGCCATTGCCAGATGTGCTTCGTGAAATGTTCCCGCAGTTATCGGAGCAAGAACTAAATCATTATGCAAAAGAAATTGAATCGATTGCTTCAATTAATTTAGTCGATTTCCCAAATCAAGAAAATATGCGGGCAGCTCGTCGATGGGAAGCTTTATGGGAGGAACTTTTTGTCTCATATCAGGAATATGTAACAAAGCCGTTTGTAGATTTACCAATTTTATAAACAAAGGGGATAGGGTTATGAACATTGGTCAAGTATTAGCGAGTCGTGCAACATTACAAGGGGAGAAAGTTGGTTTTATTCATAATGAAGTGCGACTAACATTTGCTGAAATGAATGCTCGTGCAAACAGTTTTGCACAGTATTTGCTGGAGAATGGGCTTCAGGCAGGAGATAAAATTGCATTACTTTGTAAAAATAACGAGCATGTTGTAGCAGCATTTTTCGGTGCAGCCAAGTTAGGCATTATCACAGTTGTGCTTAATTATCGTTTACAAGGGGCAGAGTTACAATACATTGTTGAGCATAGTGACGCTAAATTACTAGTGCATGATGAAGTGTTTCAAGAAGTGGTAAGGCAGTTGCCGATCACAGGGATTAGCACATCAGAACTTCAAGGTATTTATTCTGAGGCGGCATCCGAGCCAATTCATGTAACACATGACCATGAGCCAATTTTGATGATGTATACATCTGGAACAACAGGTAAACCAAAAGGTGCGATGCTCTCGCATTTCAATTTACAAGCAGCTTCCATTGGTTTAAGCCATACAATTGATTGGTGGGAGCAGGATCGTTTCTTAATGGTTGCGCCGTTTTTCCATATCGGTGGATTTGCTCCACTTATTACGAATGTACATGTCGGGGCAACAATGATTTTAATGGAGGATTTTCATCCAGTAGAAGCATGGAAAGCGATTCAGGAACATCAAATTACAACGATGATGACAGTTCCAGCTATGCTTGCATTTATGTTGAAGACTTATCCAATGGTGAAGTCCGATATTTCAAGTATTCGTAATATTTCATGTGGTGCTTCAGTAGTACCAGCCCCACTTATATTAGGTTTTAGACAGCTTGGTATTCCAATTCAGCAAGTGTACGGCATTACTGAGTTTACAGGTGCGGTTTCATTTTGGAAAGAGTCACAAAACAAAGAGAAATTCACATCGATGGGGAAACCGGTTATGCAAGCGAGTGTTCATATTGTTGATGTCGAAACGAAGGAACCGGTCGCACAAGGAACTGTCGGTGAAATTGTTTTAAGCGGTCCGCAAGTATTTGTGGGGTATTACAAAAATGAAGAAAGTTATCAGCAAACAGTACGCAATGGGGAAATGTACACAGGAGATGCTGGATATATTGACGAAGATGGCTTTTTATATGTAGTGGATCGTTTGAAAGACATGATTATTAGTGGTGGAGAAAATATATATTCAGCAGAGTTAGAGGCTGTTCTAGCTGAGCATCCGGCAGTAGCAGAAGTAGCGGTTGTCGGTGTACCAAATGAACAATGGGGTGAAGTACCGCGTGCTTACATTGTCGTAAAAGAAGGAGAGCACGTAACGGAGGCAGAGATAATTGCTTTTAATAAAGAACGATTAGCATCCTATAAGTCTATTAAAGAAGTAGTATTTTTAGAGCAATTACCTCGCAATGCAGTTGGCAAAATTTTAAAAATACATTTAACTGTTGCGAACCCAGTATAACGATGAAAGGTGATAGAAGAAGCTTTCTATCACCTTTTATAAACGGTTTTTTAATTGCGACACATAGTAATCAGCTAGCTTTTGAATTGCGGCGATTTTGGCTTCTGTATCGCGATTGGGAATTTTTTTATATGAAATTATGAGGCCGTTTAATGTCGAGAATAACAGTTGAGCTTCAACTTTAGCATTTGGTCCTGAAATTTTTTGTTCAAATAAATCGAGAAGCTGATTGATTTCATTTAATATCGGGAGAAAGTTTTTGGAATGATCTTGATCAAGTGAAAAATAGGTCATGATTTCAAACAGTACTTCAGAAGTAAACATATGATGTAAATACTCTTGGACAAACTGTTCTAATTTCTCAATTGTTTGCAAGCGCTCCAGCAGCTCATGGCTCGCATATTGCATGGCTGCATAGTAAATATCTTCTTGTGTATCAAAATATTTATAAATAAGTCCAGGTGAAATACCCGCTTCTTTTGCGATTTGTCTAATGGTTACATTTTTAAATGAGTTTTTGCTAAACAATTTAATGGCTACCTGTAAAATATGCTTTTTAGTACGTTCACCTTTTGTTATCATAGAGCCTCCTAAAAGCGTTGTCATAAAAAAATTATAACGTTATTTAGTTTATTAAAAAAGCGTTCTAAAAGAGTTTCAAATCAATTAAATTAATCAATGTCATTTTATATGCATTGTATTCAACAGTCGGTCGCCTTTCTTTATGAAAGTGTCTTTATGATAACACTTCTGAAGCAATTGGTTATTGGACTTATTTTATGAGGTAAAGTATAAGTTTTCCAAATGGAAAGCTTATGCTTTATTTTTTTGTGATAAGCTTTAAAAATAATTCACAACATGAAATCTTTACCGTAAAACCGTACTCAGAAATCTACGGAAAACTGTTTAAAAATATTTTAAAATATTTTGTAACGAAATAGGGGGTCGTGGTATTAATACTACGAACAACAAGAAAGTGAGGGCAGTTATGAACGAGCTAGAGGAACAATATGAACAAATTCATCCAAAACTCTATGCGTTTTTTTTATCCAAGACAGGAAATCGGATGACTGCTCAAGATCTTTGCCACGATACCTTTTATGAGGCCTGTAAAAGCATTGGTTCCTTTAATGGGCATTCCACTTTGTCGACATGGATATTCTCGATTGCGGGGAATTTACTGAAAAAATATTATCGGAAAAACAAGTATCAGCAAAGCTTAATGCAAAAACTCGCAACTCTTCCAGAGACTGAAATGCTATCACTGGAAGAATTAGCAGAAGTTAATGAAGATACAAGAATACTTTTACATCATATTTCAAAACTGGATGATGCCTCAAGGGAAATTGTATTGCTGCGCATATATGGAGAACTGAGCTTTGCAGAAATTGGTGATTTAATTGGTAAATCAGAAAACTATGCGCGGGTGACGTTTCACCGGCTGAAATTAAAGATTCAAAAATTAATGGAGGTGACTTTATGACCAAGGAATGTCCGATTATCCAAGATCTTTTACCATTATATGAGGAAGATTTGCTTCAGCTGGAGACAAAACAATTTGTCGAGGAGCACTTGAAAAGTTGCCAAGAGTGCCGCCAGATGGCTGAACAATCTCAAATTCCGCTGCCTGTTGAGGTAGAACATGGCGGTGGCACTAAAAAAATGATTCGGAAAATTACACTGAAGCTGACAACGATCCAGGTTTTCTTTGTTGCGGTTGCCTTTATCTTGGCGATGGGGACGACCGTGATGAATAACAAGAGTGGATTTATTCTGACCTATGCCTTACTGGGCGCGGTTACCTATTTATTTTACCGTTCAATTCTTATCGCCGTTCTGCTTGCGGGGATACCGAATTTTATATGGAACTGTCTGTTGTATATGACGGATTGGTTTGGAGAATTTTATGGGGGAAACTTTTTAGAGGCTATTTCGATCGTACTCACAGCCGTGATTGTCCATTTAATCATAACGTTTATTGGAATTGTTATCGGCTTTTGCATTCTTAAAGTAAGAGAGGAAAATTAATATGAAAAAGAAAATACTATATAGTGTAATTGCTGTTTTGTTAATTGGTGTGCTAGTGTACGCTTACATGCAAATAAGCGGAAATACAGTGCATAAACAAAGAGCAAAAGAAAGCCTGGAAACATTTTTGCAAGAAACTTATCCAGAGATGGACTATGAGATTAAACAGGTAGGATACGGTTGGACGGATGTCACGTATGAGTTTGAAGTGGTGAGAAAGGACTCCCTGGCAGTTGAAACTACTTATACGTTTTATGTTTCTGGTATGGAGCCTTATGAAGTGTTCAGCGATACAATTCGTGAAACGAGCATCAACGAATGAGGTAGGGGTAGTATCCATTTTCACCGCTAATATTGAAACGAGTAGTTTGCAGAAAAATAAAGGCTGATAGAAAATTTTGATCTGCACCCCCTTGGTTAGACCCATTTAACAAGGAGGTGCAGTTTTTCTATGGCTAGAATAATAATGATTTAATCTTTCCTTTTAAACTATTAATCATCTTCTGCCCCACATTTTCCTCTGTAAGTAGGACATCCCATATCAAAGCATGAGTAATCGGGTTCGCATCTTCACTGTTTACCTTGATTGTTAAATCATCCACTTCATGAAGTGGCACGTCAAATGACTCTACGCCATTTTCACCACTTGTAGCGGATAACCCGACTGAATAAATTACTTCTTCCCCGCTGATGAATTCGACTTCGATACTCACTGTACTTGAAGGATTTAATACATCGTCAGGGATTGCCACATAACCTGTCATATATTTATACTGACCATCCAAACGATATACGAATTCATTGTCTCTCGTATTCTCCCGATCCATTAAATTAATCTGGGGAGCTACTTCATTTTGACCAACTGTAAAAGGGGACAATTTTTCATCCCACTGAATCGATCCTTCATCTTGCTTGAGGTCATTCAGGGCAACGGTTTCACCTTGGCCTTTTTCTAAATATTGATTTATCCCGCCGACGATGATTATTGTTCCAAGCGCTAGCACAATCGATATCAGTACGATTTTGATAATTCCTTTAAGATTATCTCGGTTATCCTTGACGAGTCGCTGTGCGGCATAACCTACAGCAGCACCAATTGTATTGATGATAATGTCATTAATATCAAAAGAGCCTAAATGTGTCAGCATTTGAATCGTTTCAAGCAATGTGATCGACACAACAAAACCGATGATAAAGCGTTTAAAACTACAACGGTACAGAAGGGGAATGACCACGCCAAAAGGGATGAATGCTAAAAAATTCCCGTACTCGAAAAACCAGATTTGAAAGGCTTTTCCCATTGGATAGTGTAATGCAATGCCTTCTGGGATGAGGTTGTAACGTAAGCTGGAGTCAGTTCCGAGTAACCCTCTATTAAACCCAAGATATAGGAAATAGAGGATCAGCGCTGTATAGATTGCTAACAGCACCATTGTGAGTTTACGTAAATTTACTTGTTTCATAAAATGTCCTTTCTTTTTGTTCATCTACAATTTCAACCGCAAATAAAAGAACGAATTTCATTACTAGAAATTCGTTCTTTCCCTTAAAAACTATAGTATGAAACGCATAAAAATTCTAACTATTTTTTTGATTTTTCAATCCCCAATCACATAACTGCTCCAAAGCCGGTAAAAGGGTTTGTGCTTTAGGGGTAAGGCTGTACTCTACTTTAGGAGGGATTTGCGGATATTCTTTTCGTACAATCATCCCGTCTGCTTCCAATTCTTTAAGCTGTGAACTTAATATTTTGAAGGTAATCGTCCCTAATTTTCTTTGCAATTCATTAAAACGTACGGTTTCGTTTTCAGCCAATATATAAATAATGAGCATTTTCCACTTGCCGCCAATAATTGATAATGTATAGCCAAAAGGTGTCTCCCGAACGTTGCCCTTCTCTACATAGTCAGACATCCCCATATTTACACTATCCTTTCTGATAGTACCTTTCAAAAAAGTGCGTACTATTTTTTTATATATGACTATTTTATATTTAACCTATTCTCAAGTAAAGGAATGGTAAAAATGAAAAAAATTAAAACCGTCAACCACAATCTTTGGGATCATGGTATTTCTCAAGGGTTCAGTGTAGATGGAACAGTTTATATTTCGGGGCAATTTTCACATGATTCGGAAGGGGGCTTTGTCGGTGACGGAGATATTGAAGCGCAAACTCGGCAAACGTTGGCAAATCTAGACCGTGTATTAGAAGGGTTTAATATTACGAGATCGAACCTTGCTTATTTAGAAATTTATTTAACGAATGCGCTAGAGGATACAGGGCCGGCGATCGAAATTTTCAAGGAATATATGGGGGAGCATCGCCCAGCCGGCAGCCTAATCGGAGTAAACCATTTGGCGTCACCTGAGCAATTAATCGAAATTAGCGCGATTGCATATACGGAATAGTGGAGTAAATTAACTTCGATATAAACCCTTGGTACAGCAAACAAGTTCTCTGTATCAAGGGAACATTGAAATCATAGGGAGTTGTGAACGTAATTAAAGGCAAAAAGAAGTTCAGATTGTGGACGATTATTAAAACAATTTTATTAGCTGCAGTAGCAGTGGCGGTTCTTTGGGTCATTTACAGTAAGATAATGACCGCGTATGAACAAAGAAAATACCCGGCAATCGGGGAATTCGTCGAAGTAGACGGTAAAAAGATGCACGTTTATACAAAGGGCCAAGGAGATAATACCATCGTGTTATTAAGCGGTCTTGCTACGCCAGCACCAGCACTGGATTTTGAACCGTTGATCAATGAATTGTCCAAGACTAATCAGGTAGTCGTCGTGGAACCGTTTGGATATGGTTGGAGTGATCTGACAGATAAAGAACGAACAGTTAAGAACATCGTTGAGGAAACAAGGGCTGCACTGGAAAAATCGAACATACAAGGTCCGTATCTATTAATGCCTCACTCGGTTTCCGGTATTTATAGTTTGTATTATGCGACTCATTATCCTGAGGAAGTGAAAGCCATCATCGGAATAGATCCCACCTTACCACAGATGGCGGAGTATTTTGGTGATGACGTATTTCCTGCGATGCCAAAGTTTTTAGGATATATGGGACCAACCGGCATTGCTCGATTATTGGCTTATGTAACACCAGAAAATATTTTGCCATTAGCTGAAAAGGACACGTATACAGAAGTAAATTTAAAAATAGCGAAATCGATAGCTGCTGCGAAATACATAAATAAAACGGTAGTGAACGAGACGAACGAAATTAAAAATAACTTTGATCTCACAACAAATATGGCCTTCCCATCGGATTTACCGGTAATGATTTTTACTCCGGAAGAACAATTCGTAGAGGGGAAGTCCAAAATCGATTTTTATGATGCACAGTTACAAAATATAAAAACTAATAAATTAGTCGTGCTGGAAGGGCAGCATTATTTACATTGGACGCATTATAAGGAAATGAGCGAAAATCTGAATGAATTTGTAGAGGGGTTAAAGTAAAATAAAAGCACCTTTCAAGCAATGGTTGTTTGAAAGGTGCCATAAAGCAATGTTATTTTTCAAATGGAATCCCCAGCAAATCTGGAACTGTGACAAATTCATAGCCTTGCTCCTGGAGTTGTGGGATGATTTGTTGAAGTGCTAAGATCGTATTCGTCCGATCCCCAGTCGATTCTGCCCCGTCATGCATGAGAATAATTGAGCCAGGCAGAATGTTGTCTACTACTTTCGATGTTATGACGTCTGGCGGGTCTTCTTGCCAATCCAACGAATCAACCGACCAGGCAATCACGTAATAGTTCATGTCCCCAAGCTTCTCGACCAATTCATTGTAGAGGAAGCCATAAGGTGGTCTAAATAATTTTGTCCGGTAACCAATAATTTCGTTAAGGGCATCTTCCGTCCGATTTACTTCCCGTTCAAGCGTTTCGAGGTCAGCTTCTTCGACGAGGTTAGGGTGGGCATAGGTATGGTTTCCGATTATATGACCTTCGCTTTGCATGCGCTTGACGATTTCGGGGTTAGCAACGGCTTTTGAACCTAATACGAAGAAGGTTGCCGGGACATTGTACTGTTTTAAGACATCCATTACATCATTTGAAAATCGTGGATCGGGACCATCATCAAAAGTTAAAGCAATTCGTTTTTGATCAGCAGCACCTTGTAGGAAAAATATTTCTGGATACCGTTGCTGTAAAATTCTTAGGTCAACTGGCTTCTCAGAATTTCCATTTTCTGCTTTAAGGCCAGATAAATCTTGCTCCGCAGTATCCTGTAATGCATAAACGCTCATCGTATCTGTTAAAGGAAAACAAAATACAAATCCCATAACCAGCAGCCACTTGACGATACGTTCTTTCATCCATTCATCTCCTTTCTTTTTTATATTGATTCCCCTTTTAAAGAGAGCTATCCTGACTTAAATGTGTTTATATTTCTCAAATTTGTTTAGCAAAGTAATTTTGAATGTTGGATTCGTTTTTCATTTAGAAGCACAGGTGTTCAGCGGAAATGAACGGGATGGCAAATAGCCCCAACACTAGCGGGAGTGGGGGCTTATTGCATTTTGTAATCACTTTAAATAAAAAGAGGAACCATCAATGATGTCTACATCTTCACGAAGTTTGATTTCTTCCATTAAATGAAATAACGCTTCATCCTTCTTTTTTGCCTCAATCATACAATGTATTTCCGGTACGGTTCCTTTGATTTCATTTAAAAATCTGAAGAACATGTCGACATCCACATAATCCGAATGATGGCGGAATTCTTTCTCACTTTTCGGACTTGAAATATGCATTTTTATCGGCAACGGGGAATTCTTCCAAGTAGCAACAATTCGTTCCCACTTATCATTCCATTTTTCATTATAATGATGAGCGAGATGGTGATGATAATCAAATACAAGAGGTATTTCTAATTTCTCACACAAATAGAGCGTGTCATCCACTGTAAAAGAAGTGTCGTCATTTTCAAGGATAATCATCTTTTGAATAGCTCTCGGGACAT
This sequence comes from Solibacillus sp. FSL R5-0691, assembly GCF_037974225.1. Taxonomy (GTDB): domain Bacteria; phylum Bacillota; class Bacilli; order Bacillales_A; family Planococcaceae; genus Solibacillus. The sequence continues at coordinate 2,814,180 of NZ_CP150231.1, read as the reverse complement.
CCATCCAATTCTCAATAAACTGCTCCAGGGAATTTTCGGTTTCTTTATAGTTGCCTCCGACATGTAGAACACATCGGTGGGTCGGATCTATTTTCATGCCCTTTAATAATAAATAATGCATCTTTAACGTTTTTAAAGAGTTTTTGACTACTTCAGTTTTAGGAGAGTTCACAACGACAAAGTGATCAGGGTGAAAATCAATTCGTATATTATGTTTTGTGGCGTACTCACCAATTTCAGTTAACTTTTTTAATAGCGGTTTTATATAATTCCAATCCGGCAGTTCTTCATGGTTAGCTAGAGGAATCAATCGAGAGGTTAAGCGATAGAAATGAATTTCATGGAAGACATTATGTTTTAATAGCCTGAATGTATTTTCTAAGTTTTTCAGTGCAATCCGCTCTAACTTTCGGATGGCCGCTTCACGGTCCTGAATTTTTTGGAATTGTGTAAACGTCATCGTTTGTGACGGAGACGCGTTTTTTAGCTCCATACTCATCGCAACATATCCTAATCGTACAATCGTCATTAACCCACCTCCACTGTAGTATGGATGGGAGCAGACGAAATTATTATGAATAATGCAATCCGATTAGGAACAAGCACAAGGTTGTGCACAACAAAATAACGAAAACATCTTTATGTATTACCTAACACTTCCACTACTAAAAACCGAACAGAATTTACTACATCTACACTGACTGCCCATTCTTTTGCGAAATAAGCTGCGAAGCCAAACAATGCGATACCTGCCGCGATGGAAACGATGTACTCTGCTTTTGGCGTCATAAAGCGGCGAAAGAAGCTTGTAATACCCGCCAAAAGAACATCGTGTAATGCGATGCCCAGCAAAATGGAAAGGGAAACGAAGACAAGGCTCATTTCGGTATTATTACTAGCTCCAGCAATAGAAGTTCCTAATACAGAAAGCCAAAATACAATGTTGCCGGGGTTTAACCCGATCATCAGGCCACTTCTGAAGAGTTTAAATAGCGATTCTTTCTTTGCCTCGCATTCCTTTGATAATGATGCGCGGCATTTTATGGATTGCCAGCCTAGCTGTGTCAGGAAAATAGCACCTAGCAGCCATAAATAAGTTTTAAATCGGTTCAGCACATCGACCAGTCCTAAATTTAATGCGAATAACATACAGATATCAACAGTGATTGCCCCAATGCCGACCATCCATGCATACCAAAAGCCATTTTGCAGTCCCTGTTTAGTCATTTCGATTGAGATCGCTCCGATAGGTAAAGCAATTATAAATCCTAAAAGTATATATTGAATCATGCTCCGTATATCCCTCGCAAATTAGTAGTGATTTATTCCTTGTTTTTAACATTATAGTGTCAGGAACTTTAATTTTTAGAGAAATACAAAAAACTTGAAAATAATGCCTCAAACAAAGGAAAATTCTCTCAAAATCTAGCGATAAAAAAAGACCCTTAAAAAAGGGTCAGGTTTCAAGAAGGTGACAACATTCCTTGTCTAAGCAGCATCAATGCTCCTTCTTATCTTTATACATATAAGCATCCGCCTCTTGCACAAGCTTCTGAAAGCTCTTTCCGTGCTGAGGGTAAAGGGAATAGCCGACAGATGCCTCGACATTTGGAAAGTTCTCGGCATTTCTCAATGTGATGGCTTGCTGGAGTTCTTTGACGTAGTCGTCGGCTGTGTTTTCTTGCATATTGTCTACGAGCACGACGAACTCATCGCCGCCCCATCTTGCCACTAAATCATGTTTCCCGACAAATGTAGTTAGTGCGGTAGCCACTTGTATAAGCAGTTCATCGCCTTTTTGATGACCGAACTCATCGTTTACTTCTTTAAATTTATTTAAATCGAGCATGATGACCCCTAATGATTGTTTCTTTAAATCACTTATCTTGGCAGCCTTGTGAAAGTATTCTTCGACAGTCCGTCGGTTATACGTACCGGTTAGCGGATCTCTTTCTGACAGGTATTTGACCTTATCAAATTGCTTGCCGGCCCACCATGCGATACTGAGGAAAATGGCTGTTAAAACGAAAAATGTCCAATAAAAGGGCAAGCCTAAATACTGATGATAGTAGAAATAACGCAATACATTAAATAAGAGAACGATTCCTGTTGCTAATATTCTTCCCCTGTAGGGCATTTGATCACCTTGCTTATCTCATTATTGTAAAAAGTAATTTTATAATATTCCCGAAATTCTGCCAAGTAAGCGAGACTTACCGAATTTTGTTTAAAATCCTTACCCGGTACGTCTTGAACATGATATAGATCATAATGTATAGGAGAATCGAGGAGATGACGATATTGCACATAGCCCCTGCTAAAAAGGTGTATCCGCTCGAATGGGAATTCACTATTCCGGTATACGTATGTTCGATTGCATCTATGTATTCTACTTCATCGACTTCATCTACTTTTAGTGTTCGGTCGAGGAGTAAGCTGCCGACCTTGTAATTTAAAAAGAAAAGCAGCGGCCAAATGAAAGTACCGAGGACACCGCCGACAAGTGCGGAAACGGTATTTGCCTTCATGAGTCTTGCCATCCCGACGGAAAGAACGGGGCCGAGTCCGAATGTCGGGAGCCAGCTAGGGATAAAGCCAATCGTTACCCCTGACGCCACTTGATGTGGACCAGATTTAAGCCGAAAGAGCCGGATTAAATTATATTTGATGACGCGTGTTATTTTCATAGATGACTATCCTCTCTAAGTACTTCGTCATAACCGTAAATCAATCTTTACACATATATTATACCGAAATTAACGGTTTTGGATTTCATTTTTCTGAATAATTATATTAATAGAGATTTTTTTTACTGATTCATGATTCATTTTACATAAATGGGGTAATGGTTAGAAGACGTATAAATACAGTTGGTTAAAAACAGCTGAAGCAAGCGATCAAAGGGTGACATCACGATACTAAACAGAAAAGGGGATATGGACTATGCTACAACTATTTTTTAACGACAATCATTTAATTTCAATTACGGGGGATCAGGATATTTTAGTAAAAGTACCTGACAACTATAAGCATTACGATTTAATTAACATCCGCAGTGAATCGGTTAATACGGAACATTTAGTCGAGGCATTCGAGTTTGCTATGCGCAAAAAAGATCCTGGGGCAGTACATGCAGCGGCCTACTACGCGAAATTGAAAAACATGTACGTTCAGAAAAAACGTGCACTTTCTAAAAACTAACTTACTAGTGTGAGCCTATTAAAAGAGTATTCGCTTTTACATAGGAACAGCACTACAAAATATGAAGTGGAAAGCATGGGAACATGGCACACCGGATGTGCCATGGTATCGCCAGGCTTTTTTTATTTGGGGAAAAATACTCATCCAGGAAAAAGCTTAAAACCCAAATTACTCCTAAAATATACAAAATTACTATATAAATATAAAGAAAAATCTAAAAATTTGCATAATTTATTGCTATCTCCTATTTAATTTGTTATTGTATAAAACATTAACTTCTAGGGGGATACTTTATGGAAAGTAAAGTTGGTAAGAAAAAAATGGTTGATAGGTTTCTAGACGGAATTGAACGAGCGGGGAATAAGCTTCCCGATCCGGTCACATTATTCGTCATTTTAGCGTTCTTTGTACTGGCGCTATCACTTGTTCTATCAAAACTTGGGGTTTCTGCTGTAAAGCCGGGAACGGATGAAACGATTGAAGTAATCAATCTATTGAATCGTGAAGGACTTATTCAAATCGTGACAAACATGGTAAGTAACTTTACGAGCTTTGCGCCACTAGGAATCGTGGTCGTGACGATGATCGGTATTGGGGTAGCTGAAAACAGTGGATTAATATCGGCATTAATGAAAAAGACCGTGTTAAGTGCTCCGAAAAAAATCATCTTACCTGTTATTTTACTGACAGGTCTTGTCGGGAATGTTGCAGCAGACGCAGCCTTCATTATTTTACCTCCAATTGCCGCAATGATTTTCATGAGTGTTGGAAGAAATCCGTTAGTCGGATTAATCGCCACCTATGCCGCAATTGCCGGTGGGTTTAGTGCAAACCTTATTATTTCGTCATTAGACGTATTATTACTGGGCATTACACAAACATCAGCCCAATTGGTTGATCCTACATATACTGGACTTGCAACGATGAACTACTACTTCCTGATCGTTTCGACATTTATATTAGTTGTTGTCGCAACTTGGGTAACAGGTAAATTCGTAGAACCTCGCTTTGGAAAATACAGCGGGAAAATTGAAGTTGCTGAACCACTTACAGCCTTAGAAAACAAAGGTCTTCGCTGGGCAGGGGTTGTAACGTTAGCGTACATCATCTTAATGGCGATTTTAGTTGTACCGGAATCAGGTCTACTGCGTAATCCGGAAGATAACGGCTTTTTAAATTCACCGTTTATGACGGGAATCGTACCGATTATGCTATTCTTCTTCTTACTACCGGGCTTAACATACGGTATCGTGACGAAGAAAGTAAAATCGGACCGCGATGTAGCGGAACAAATGTTTAAATCAATCGGTGACCTTTCTTCATTCATCGTATTGGCATTCGTTGCAGCACAAATGATTGCTTACTTCGGATGGAGTAATATCGGACCGATCTTAGCGATTAAAGGCGCAGAGTTTTTACAAAATATGAACTTCACAGGCGCACCGATGTTTATCGGGTTCATCATTATTTGTGCATTCATCAACTTACTGATTGCAAGTGCATCGGCTAAATGGGCATTACTTGCTCCGATTTTTGTACCGATGTTCATGTACTTAAACTACTCACCGGCTGTAACACAAATGGCGTACCGTGTAGGGGATTCAATTACGAACCCGATCACACCAATGCTTGCATATTTTGCGATTTTACTAGCATTTGCTCGACGCTACGATAAAAATATCGGAATCGGTACATTAATCTCGGCGTTACTGCCTTACTCAGTATTCTTCGCGATTATGTGGATTATTTTATTCGCAGTATGGTTCTTACTTGGCCTGCCATTAGGACCTGGCGATGGCATTTTCTTAAAATAAGATTCCCGGGTTTGAGGGAATAACGAGTTATTCAAACAACAGACAACTTAGAAATTGGGGATGGAAAACATGACAAATGTATTTGACATACTAGAACAGCATTATGATGAAATGGTAGCGATTCGCCGTTACCTGCACGAAAATCCGGAGCTTTCACATGAAGAAGTGGAAACACCAAAATATATTGCAGAATACCATCGTGCACTTGGACATGAAGTACGTGAAGGTGTAGGGGGACGCGGGGTAGTTGCTACATTACGAGGTGGGAAACCTGGTAAAACGGTTGCGTTACGTGCGGATTTCGATGCACTGGCAATCCAGGAGCAAAATGATGTTCCTTATAAATCGAAGGTGGATGGCCGAATGCATGCATGTGGTCATGACGGACATACGGCATCACTGCTTGTATTGGCTAAAGCGCTGAACAAGATCCAAGATGAGATTGAGGGGAATGTCGTGTTCATCCATCAATTCGGTGAAGAAATTGCACCGGGTGGAGCGACTGCGATGATTGAAGATGGCTGCCTGGACGGGGTGGATGTAATTTTCGGTCAGCATTTATGGGCACCGGTCGAGCAGGGGAAAATCGCTGTTTGTGAAGGGCCATTAATGGCTGCAGCAGATGCTTTCTACATTACGATTAAAGGCAAGGGCGGACACGGGGCAAAACCACAGGAAACGAAAGACTCGATTTATATCGGTTCCCAGTTTGTTGTAAATGCCCAGCAAATTTTAGGGCGCCGTATTAGTCCGGTAAAACCGGCTGTTGTTTCGGTTTGTCACTTTGAAGCATTAAATCCATTCAACGTCATTGCCGATTCGGTAAAAATTAAAGGGACAGTTCGAGTGTTTGATGAAGAAACACGTGACCAAATTGAGCGTGAGCTGGAAGATGTGCTGAAGGCGGCATGTTTAGTGATGAAGGCTGATTATGATTACGATTATGTGCGCGGCTATTCGGCTGTTATTAATGACCGTGAGACAACAAAGTTTTTCATCGAGCAGGCAAAAGAAACACCAGGTGTTGAAGAATTAGTCATTTGTGAGCCGGAAATGGGCGGAGAGGACTTTGCCTATTATTTAGAAAAAGTACCGGGCACATTTTACTTCACAGGTGCACGCGATCCTGAAAAAGAAGAAGCGTACCCGCACCATCATCCGAAGTTCGATATCGATGAACGTGCGCTTCTCGTAGCTGCAAACACGCTTGCGAAGGCGACATTGGAGTATTTAAAGAAACATTCGGTAAGTAGCGTTATATAAGGCAATGAAGGGACATAACATAGTTCTGTGTTATGTCCTTTTTTGAGGCTTAACAATAAGTAGGAACAAATTCGAAGCTACTTCATATACTAAAAAAGTGCGCTGGTACTTTGCGTCTTACACGTTTAGGGATGCAACAATATGGGCATCAATAGAGTGGAAAGAATGTTGTTAATTCAACATTTATATACTTTTTTTAATAAGTTTTTACTTAATTTTGAAAATTTGCAAAAAGATGTTTACAAACAAAGTGTGAGGGAATATACTTACACAGTAATCAAAAAAAATTCTAAGGAGGTCGAAGAACATGATCGTTATCAATAAATTAATGTCACTAGATATTACAACTTCAATGACAACAAAAATCACACATTCGACCAGACTGGAATGGATTGCTTAAACTCTTTAATTGATTAAGTATGCCCATACCGCAGGGAGAAGTGTGCCCCTGCGGTATTTTTATGCCTTTTTTTAACCGCAGGGGAAGTCTCTCTGCGGTTTTTTCCATTTTCAGGGCACTTTAAGGAGGTGATAATCCATGGTACTAAACTTTTTTACACTTTCAATCGCTATTTCAAAGCGGGAGCGTGAAATCTCTCGTGAGCAAGCACTACATGAAGAAAAAGTAAAACGTATTTTTGAAGAGAACAAGCGAAAAGTAGAAGATTACACGCGTCATCGTCATTACTAATTTAGTTATTTAAAAACAGTGAAAGGTGGAATTGGAATGATTTATATGAGTAAGAGAAGGTATGCAGCTTTATGGTTGGAGAAGGATTCCACCTAGCTACGAATAAAAATGTTGATGTTGATACTTAGGTCAAGTGAAGGTATAGCTTTAAAAAAAGAATCCATTTTGAAAGATTGATCAAAATGGATTCTTCTATATTAGATATAAGTTAAAATGGGAACGCTCCATTCAAAGTTTGGACTAAATTTGTCTGATTGAAAAATATCTTTTACTCACGCAAAGTTTGCACCAAACCAGAAAAAGAAAATCACCACACCTACATTTAAGAAAGTAAATACGGCAGCTATACTAGGAATCAATTTCCGTTCGTCCTTAGATGTAAGTGTTAAAACACCGAGTAAGACAGACACGAGATTCCCTGCCAATATAAGAAAAATTATACTCCCTGTCAGCTTTTCTTTTGTGGCTATTCCAATTGGCTCTAATAAAATCATAAGAACCGTAACGATCACACTAACGGTTAAATAAACATAGCTTTTCCAAGAATGATATCTCGTTTTCAAAAATTCTCCCTCCACATGCTTTTTTGAATTAAAATGAATGTCATCTGAGTGTTATATAAAATGGCCCTATGACGGAAAGAAGCGAAGTTTTATATACTGCACTTCTAGGATTGCTTAAATTTTAATTTCAAAAGTATTTACTATAGTAATCCTGTCTTATTTTACCGCTTAGCTGTGCATAAATCTTTGTCGTCTCACTCTTTTCGTGCCCAAGTAGACTTTGGATGACATCGATTGGCGCACCGTTATTAATCATATGTGTTGCATAACTGTGTCGTAACTGATGCGGATGTATACACTTTTTTATTCCAGCCCGATTTGATACGCGCTTAATAATATATCTCAAGTTATCAATGCTCATCCGCCTTTTAGGTTTCCTGTTCGTAATAAATAAACAAGGATCTTCATCATCTCGTTCGTCTAAATATCTTTTTAACCAAATAGCGCAGCGAGTATTAAAGTATACTTCTCTTTCTTTATCACCTTTCCCTTGTACAATGACCGAATTTGTTCGGAAATCAATATCATGTCGATCTATTTTTACGACTTCCCCAATACGGCAGCCGGTCGAATACATAAACTCAAATAGCGCATTTTCCATCGTTGTTTGGCAAGCTTCCCTTAAATGTTCAATCTCTAATTCTGATAGAAACTTAGGAATTCTTTTTCCTAATTTCGGCTCTTTCAATTTAGCGGCAGGATTTTTTGGAATATATCCCTCTTCATGTGACCATCTAAATAGTGATTTCACAAATCGAATCCTATGCCCTAAACTAGAAGGCTTCAAGTGTTTTCCTGTATGTAGTAAGTATTCTTTTAATTTTTCTGTACTAAATCCATTCATATCAATATCACCAAAAAACCGCAATAAAAGATTGTATTGAAAAGAATATGTTTTTAATGTAAGTGTTGAATACCCCTCGATTTTTTTATCTTGTTGATAATTTTTCCACGCTTCGGATAATAACATTTCTTTCACTCTCCCACATAGGTTAAAACTAGTAATCTAAATTCTAGTATGTACAGAGTGAGAGTTTTTCATACAGAGATTCCCCAAAGAAATTGAGTATAATGTTTATAGGTTATCCAATCGGGAGGGAAGTAATGAAAAAAATAATTAATTTTGATTTTACAAATGGTACTACAGTTAGTGAAGATGATGTAAGTTTTTATTTCAATGTATTAAATGACGATGCCTTGTTTATTCAATTTGTAAGAATATACTTTGAAGAAGTTGAGAAAAAATTATATGTTTTGTTTGATATAAAAAATAAATTTGAACACAATATTCTCATTAAATTTGGAAGAGACGAAAATGAAGATGGTGAAACACTTGAGTCATTAGAAGTTCCGTCAATCCTTATCAAAAAAAATGAATTAAAACAAAATGTTATAGGTTATAACCAACTAGGAGATCTTGAGCGTTCTCTTTATATAGAGATTAAAGTATTTAATGAAGTTCAAACTGAAATTGTCAGGCATGTAGGTTTTAATATAAAATTCTTCGCCTAATAATTACGAATTTATTATTGAAGTTTTTTAATAAAGTTTGATTTAAAGTAAGGACGGTTCAAATATTTCAAAAAAATTCTTTTATTTTCTTGTACACTTTTTAGTGGAAATAGACTCTTTATAAGTGAAGGCTTTAGAAAGGAGTACATATGGATTCACATCTTTTAGCATTTTTAGGTATGTTTTTTATTAAAAAGTTTGATCATATTCTACTTGCGTTACTCCATAAACGCGCCCAGATTGTGGAATAAGGGTTCGTCATATTCGTGTGGTCTACTACCTTACATAAAAAAGAAGCACAAATACGATTTTGAGTACAGGACTAGAAAATTATGTTACCAAACGTCGGTTTGGGTACGTTTTGGAATGTGTAACACACGAAGATACTTTAATTCAACTATGATATAATTTACATAAATTGTATAGTGAGGTGATTTTTTGGAGGAAGAAAAGTTAGTTTGTAAGATTTGTGATAATGATTCCTTTACACAAGGTGAATTAGGTGGTTCTATGGCTAATGTAAAACCCATCAAGCATGATATGTTGCATTTTTCAAGTTCACCATTAATTTTAACTATTTGTACAAATTGTGGAGAAGTAGCTTCAATGAAGGTCAAAAATCTTCAAAAGTTCAAGTAGTCCTTTGCGTTCTATCTAATTGGTCATTTCTAAATGGAGTGACCTTTTTCTTTTTACAATTATTTCACGTAAACGTTCCCAAATGACACTTTGGTAGCTTTCTTTAACTAACAAAGCAGTTTAGTTCAATAAGGTCTGATAAAATCCATGTGGAGGGGAAAAATGATATCTAAAATAAAAAAATTTGTTAGTTATTTTATATTTAAGATTGGACTGAAATCAAAACAAAATTCGGTGGGGTGGACAACCTTTGCACCATTAAAAATCGTACCTGAATATACGAATATAGATTTAGAGAAAAAACAAGTTACAGGGGTAGTGAAATATAATGGTGAAGTATATTTAACTGTATTTGTGGATGTTCAAAATAATAAAACAAAGACAAAAGGAAGTTTGAGAAGGATTGCTGAATTAACAAAACCTTTTAATAAAAATAACTATATTGAAATGATTGAATCTAAAGCTAGATATTTAATTGAAAATGGAATAACAAATTCAAAATAATATTACGCTAATCGTTAACTTCTAATTTAATAGACGGGGGTTTAATTCAACAAGAACTAATAATGTATACATAAATAAACCGAATAACGTTCCCAAATAAAAGTTTGGGGACGCAAAAAAAACAGACAAACGTTATTAAATCAACGTTTGTCTGTTTTTTTATGGAACATTGTTTATACGCTATTTTATGCAAGTCTCCTAAACCCTTGATATAAGGGCTTTTTGCTTACTCGGTATGATCTTTAATTTGCATAAAAACTTGTATAGCCATTCTTTTATCGTTATAAATCTGCATCTTTTTTTTACACTCCCCCAAAAAAATGTTGCTCCACAATATGGCCCGTTTGTTGAATAAGTGAAAACCTAAATTCATTCCCTACATTTTTTATCCACCTGTATTAAAAGACCACAGAGAGACATTGAAAAGAAATTTCAGCCAGCACCCATATCCCTTTAATTCCATCTTAAGTAACAATTAAAAAGCTTTCGATCTACAGCTTTTGATGCAATTTTTCCATAACTGTAATTTATGGCAAGTTATCCTAGTTTATTGAGATAAAGTTATTGTATTATATTTAAGTGTTGTGGGATGGCTAAAGCCCATTTATGAGAGCTGAAAGACTACAGAGTGGAGGGGAACTATGAAATTCTTCAAAAAGATGTCTAAATTTGAGCAAAGTAATTGGGGAAGTGGGGCCATGCTTGGCTTTTATACTTATATGTTGCTGCTTTTTATCAATTATATTTGTGGTTTAATATCGGAAAGTGAGCCCCTGACTTCAGGAATAATTTTTTGGTCTGGAATTTTAGTAGCCTTTGGATACGAGTTAGTACTAAATGTAAAGTCTAAGAAGGATATAAAAAATTAAACGGATAGGAGTCATTGCTTTAATAATCCATCGAAAAATCCTCTTATATTCAGATTCTTTTTCAGTAACCTACCATCGCGCTTTCCATAAAGTTTCAGGATATACATAAAAAATGGATAAATAGAATTCCAATAAAAATGCGTAAATCATTAATTTGAGAATGTTTACGTATTTTTATTGTGCTTCTAAACTATAAATTAAAATTTTTTCCATATTTTTGGTTTAGATAGGTTTAATAGTTCGTTTTATTGTGTATTTACATAATATAAGCAGTTTGTAAATTATTGTATTTGGTTGATATAAAAAATTAATAATAATGAGGAGAGATTCCCAATGAATAATATATTTGAAAAAGTAAATATCCGAAAAAATGTTGAAACACTTAGAAATGCTATGATTAAGTCTGGTATGGAAAATGGTTTAAACCATCCTACGACTGTTAGTTTAAGTCAAAAATTAGATAAGTTACTGAATGAATACACTGTAATTTTCAGCAATGAAGTTAGTGCCTAGCAGTTGTTACCTTACTTAATAGCAGGTGTTCATAAATAAATTAAAAGACATGAATGCTGTGTAAACACCAACTTTCGTGTCTTTTTAAATGTTAGGGTTCATTTATTTATGGTAATATTAACTAAAAAACAGGTGAGCTAAATGGGATTCTTATTAAAACTTTTTAGGATTTTCTTCATTTTTGTAGTTCCGATGATAATCGTAGGGGCTGTTTTTAAGAATATCTATACATATATAGATATTGGTGCTGAAAAGTATAGTTGGATCAGTTTGATTGCAATTTTTATATTTATGTATGTATTGTATCGAAACAAATATCAATTTAATGGATGGGATGAGCGGAAACGGAAAGAAAAGTTATCAATAGGTATTTCATTAACCCTTATAACTCTTTCAGCAATTTTACTTTCGTTACCGTTCATTTTTAGCTATTTAAATATTTGAGGTTATAAAAAATATTTACAGAGAAAATAAAAACCGGTAAATGCTGTAGTAACAGTGTTTACCGGTTTTTTTGTAGCTGAATAAGGGAATTTAGAATTTTTCTTCCCGAGTAATCTTCTTCCCCTTTAATTGCACAATCATTTTACTAACTAATGTAGACAATATTATAAACATAGTGATGGTAAAAATACCCATGATTAAACCACTTACCCCGATATTGTAAAGTACATAAGAGACAAACCGCCTAAAATAGCAACGAGTATGCCTAACTTCTGACTTCTATCCATATTCTCAACCTCATTCTTTTATATCCTTAAAATTTATGCTACACAAATATTATCATAAGACTTCTTTATTTACTAAAAAAAGGTAAAATAGTGTGTATTAGGATTTCCGCCATATTGGTGAAAATTGTTTTTTATATAAAATTTTCTTTATTTTTATTTAGCCACGTAATAGAAATTATTAAATCCTTCATATTGTACATCCTTTTAAACGAACTCACTGATTTGAAAAAAAGGGGGAGATTCCTTGCATCCAATAGAAATCATTCAAATATTGATAGCTAGTAGCATTGTAGTTCTTGCTTTTTTCATTTCTTTTTTTTTCAAGGGGAAACAAAGGAAAAATATTCAGTGGTTGGCTCTTTTTCTTATCGTGTCATTTAGCGTCATTTATTTTGTGCGTCCATTTTGGATCGATATGCAGATTGAAAAGAAAATTAGTTATATTCAGTTGCACTTGGAGAATAAATATCCTGATGAAACGTGGGAATTTCAAATTGTGCCTCATCGTGAAGAAGGTTATGAATCATCGAATCCGTATCTTATAGGGGTCGTATTTGAGAATGAACCACAGGTGGTATATAGCTATTTAGCTCGCAATAAATACGATATTACGATACAAGGATTTTCTACATCAGATCCCAATAGTGAATTTTTGCATCTGGAATAAAAATTATACGGATTTAAGTTGATGGGATGAAAGTATAGATGAGGAGGGAAAGTTATTAAAATAGTACATTCAGTTATAGGATTCTTCATTCTCATTGTCGGTATATTTTTCTTTAGTATTACGGTAGAAGGCGAAATGGTTCAAACGATAGGATATAAACTTATGGGAATCGTATTTATCACAATTGGGGCCTACTATGTATCTAAAGTAGCCAAGACTGGTTATAAGAAAAAGTAGTTGAATAAGAGAACGAAGCATACTTGGCGTGACCTCATGAAAATGAGGAAACCTTAAGAATCACCCGCATAAGGAGGCAAATTGTGTATTTCAGACGATATGAGGAAGCAGAGAAGAACCTTGAACGAGCTAAGAAATTATTAAAGCGATTTGAAGTGTTGAGCCTTATCAATAAAGAGTTTACCTTGAATGAAATAGAAGGAATTTTTGAACGTAAGTACTTAGCGAAAGAAATAGAAAACGATCCTACATATATGGGGTTAATGAATGACCCAATGGTTAACGTAAATAACATTGTAAAAATGTATTCAATATCAGAACCGAATATATTAGAGGGGCTATATACTGAAGAAGAGCGTCAAACACAAAACGTATTGGCAAACGAAGAATTTATAGCAGAAACGGAAAGTGAATTATTATCCGTGAAAATTATGGAAGGGAAATTAATTCGAATTGCACTAGAAAGCACAGATGGGCACAATTTGTCGGGATTTACCCAACAAGGTGAGTGCAAAAAAATTGCGGCAGAGTTGTTTGTAGTAGGAGCAAAAGTTACTGAAGAGGATATAGATATTAATGATGCCTGGTTTCAAGAATATCTAGAAGCATTAGTGTTATCAGGGTATCTATCTGATTTATAAATAAACTGTTTGAAATCCCATCATTATTTCTACAAGTGAACGATTTTCTTAAATAAGGGCATTCCATATTAAATGAATAATATGGAATGCCCTTTTTACATATACTGTCTTAATTTCCTGTTGACTAAGGATACATCTTTATCATTTTACTAATGTTGTTAAAATATTCCTATTTTTCTGTAAGCAAAATGATAATTAATAGTGCTCATGTATCTTTATTATGGTAAAGTTGAACAAATATAAATGAGGTGCTTACTTGGATATGCTTGCGAAAAAGAAATGCTTGGACGGTATACGGCTCCATAAAGTACGCACTAAGAAATTACAAATATTAATCGCTAAAACTACGAATATGAACGTTAAAAAGCATCTAACTAAAGGCTTAATCTGGCATATTAAGTGCAAACGGGCATTACTCGAATTGCTGATCAATGAGAATTAATCTGCTAGAGGTTTCATTATAGGTAATTCCATTTTCCCCCTCATTTCCTATAAATAATTTGAAGCGCTTGTTTAAAATTAGCAAGCGTAATTGTACCGAGTGAAGATATATCATTTTGAAAAAAATGTTGGACCATATATTTTTCAAGATGTTCCACGGAACTGATGTTAGCTTGTAAAACGAGTTGCATATAAGCCGTGAAAAATTCGACTGATTTATCGCCCGATTTGTGTATACGCATCAGTTTTGGTCACTAGCAAACAACTGGATTCTTGTTTCAATCGCATCGCGCACTGTTTGAAATACTAGCCATTTTTCTTTTTCAGTTCCACTCGCCTTTGCAGGATCATCAAATCCCCAATGTTCACGTTTTACATGCGGTGGTGTGACAGGGCATTTGTCGGCTGCATCACCGCACAAAGTCACAACAAGTGTTGCGTTATTTAAAATTTCTTGGTCAATGATATCCGAAGTTTGCTCTGAAATATCGATGCCTTTTTCTGCCATTGCTTTGACAGCGTTTGGATTTAATCCATGTGCTTCAATTCCGGCACTTTTGATATTCCAATCAGGTAAATACTTTTTGGCAAAACCTTCAGCCATTTGTGATCGGCATGAGTTGCCTGTACATAAGAAATATAATGTGTTTTTCATATAAAATTAGGCTCCATTCCTCAAAAAATAGATAGCGTGATATAAAGACCGACTAAAGTAAACAGTAAAATAGGAATCGTTAATAATATCCCTGTCTTGAAATACGTCCCCCATGAAATTTTAATGCCTTTCCCTGAAAGTACATAAAGCCAGACAAGAGTGGCAAGAGATCCGATAGGGGTAATTTTCGGACCTAGGTCAGAACCGATAACATTTGCATAAATAAGTGCTTCTCGTAATGTGCCATTGGTAGTTGTTTCTGCAATTGCTAATGCATTAATCATCACAGTCGGCATATTGTTCATGACAGATGATAGAAGAGCTGCAATAAAGCCCATACCAACCGTTGCGACAAATAAACCTTGCTCTGCTGTCCATTCAATAAGTCGAGCGAGTACAGATGTCAAGCCTGCATTCCCCAAACCGTAAACGACAACATACATACCGATTGAGAAGAACACAATATTCCAAGGCGCCCCTTTAACAACCGCTTTTGTATCAACAGCTTTACTTCGACGTGCCATTACTAAAAAGAAGATTGCAATTACCCCTGCAACGAGTGAAACGGGGACGCCAATCCATTCGCTTGAAAAATAACCAATTACTAATAATGCGAGGATGAACCAAGATAACTTAAATAGTTTCATGTCATTAATGGCAAGGCGCGGTTCCTTTAACATTGCTTCGTCATATGCCCGTGGAATCGATTTATTGAAATAAAGGAGCAGCACAACAATAGTTGCCACAAGTGAGAATAAGTTAGGAATAAACATTCGTGAAGCATATTCAACAAAACCGATGTTAAAGAAGTCTGCAGAGACAATGTTCACTAAATTGCTGACGACAAATGGTAAGCTTGTCGTGTCAGCGATAAAACCACTTGCCATAATAAATGGGAAAATCATTTTTTCACTGAATTGTAAGTTACGCACCATCGCCAATACGATCGGTGTCAAAATCAGTGCTGCTCCATCATTGGCAAACAATGCAGCGACAACAGCACCAAGTAAACTAACGTATACAAACATTTTGATACCACTGCCTTTTGCGGCACGTGCCATATGTAAGGCGGCCCATTCAAATAAACCGATCTCATCTAAAATCAATGAGATTAAAATAATGGCTATAAACGAGAGGGTAGCATTCCATGTAATGTTGATAACTGACCCAACATCAGAGAAGTCCACAATGCCTACAAGTAATGCAACGACAGCACCAGCCATGGCAGACCATCCAATATTCAGTCCTCTAGGCTGCCAAATAACGAAAATTAATGTGATGATAAAGAGAATACTTGCTAATACGAACATGAACTTCCTCCACAGCGACACCCATCATCAGCTTGTAATTCGTTAATCACAGCTTCGACAACAGGGGAAAGTTGTTCTGCAATTCGGTAATATTTCCAAGTACCTTTTTTTCTTTCCAAAATGATGCCCGCATCTTTTAATTTTTTTAACTGTTGGCTCACAGCAGGCTGTGAAATACCAAGAACTTCAACAAAATCACAAACACATACTTCACCATTTTTCATACAAGCTAAAAGCGTAAGTCGATTTTTATCAGCCAAAGCCTTTAGTTGTTGTTCTAATAAATCCAAAGGAAACCCTCCAATAAATACATAAGTAATTGCTTATATATAATATACATTGACATTGAATATAAGTAAATGCTTATGTTATGAAAAATCACCATCATTTTTGAAAGGGGGTGAAGTGTTGGTTTTATAAAAGAGATTAATAAAAACGCCTCACAACCCCGTATATTATTATAGAAATTATCTAGCAAATATTTGTTATACTATTTTTGGAAGGAGTGCTAAAATTTGATATTCGTAGTATTAATAAGTTTATGCGTAATATTTTGTACCAATCTTATAAAAATAATAAAAGAAGAGCAGTCCACTTCTATTCATACATTTTGGCTGACGGCATCTTTTACGCTAATTGTTTGTATTATTGCTTTAATTTCTATGATTGAATAATAAATTATAAAGTTTTATACGAAGGTGGGAAATTATGAAATTACCAAGACTTTCTCAAATACGTTTTCCCAAATTAATAGTCCACGCGCTGCTATTAATTATCATTTTGACAATCATGTCGATCATTACACAAGGCTTGATTAAATGGATATTTAATCTGAATTTCGCTCAAGTAAATGGACCTGCCAGTACTTTAGTTTTGATTTGGATGTTCTTTGCTGTACAGAATAAAAAATATCAGAAAGACGTTTAACGCATAATTATATTATTAAAGTTTATAGTGGAAAGGTGAAAATACTATGCAAATTCGTTCAATGAACCGAAATGATATTACTAATATGGATATCCTAATGAATCAACTAGGCTATTCTTCTACCAATCAAAAAATCCAGGAAAGATTGGGTAAAATTTTGGATTTAGCGAATTACGAAACGTTTGTTGCGGAAATAAACGGTGAATTAGTCGGTTTTGTAGGAATGTGTAAGCAAACTGCATATGAATTTGATGAGCCATATGTAAGAGTGTTGGCACTAGTAGTTCATGAAGATTATCGAAGAAAAAATATTGGACAGAAGCTTATGTCAGCAGTGGAAGATTGGGCAATAAAGAACGATTGTATAGCAATCACATTGAACAGCGGGAATCGAGAAGAACGAATCGCAGCGCATAATTTTTATAAAAAATTAGGGTATTTAGGAAAGAGTACAGGTTTTAGCAAAACTCTTATTAAATAACCCATCCAAAAAGGGGGGAAGGTTATTTTTAAAAATAAATATATACGGGCTCTAGTATTTCCAAGTCTTTTGTTTATAAATATGACTATATTGGATATGTATAATGGTAACGGGATTCAATGGGGAGATAATCTTTTTCTCTTCTTATTTACATTAGTTTTTTACAACCTAATTTTGTATTTGCTTAAACGGTCTAAAGAAACACCCCCCTCAAAATAACATTTTATTAGTGGTGTTATTACAATATCAAAGTGTTCCCAGATTAAAGGTTTGCGATAAAAAATCGGTAAATGTTGTTAGGCAGCGTTTACCGTTTTTTTTATGGGGATATTGGAGAATTTCATTCAAAAGGCTCCACTAATTTCTCTTCACAAATTTTAAGGAATTCATTATATTGTTCATATCGTCTCTTTAAATTTATGTAGGCTTGTTCACGATCTTGAGCCGTGGATGCAGCTATATAATTTTTAATAAGATGAGAATAAGATAATACCGCATCATTATAAGGGACAAAATACTCTGCACGTATTTGAGGTTCTAATTGCAAACCTATTCCAGAGAAATTGAAAAAATCTCCAAACGTCTCATCTAAATGCTCTAGTTTTTCCATACGTTCTTCTTCATTATAGCGATCGGCTTCTTCATGAAAAGCAAGTATACGTTCTACCGGAACATTTATTCTACTCATTTCAAAATAAAGTAAACCGCGATAATCTTTAATTAATTGATTTTGTTGATATATCGTAAATATCATAAATAGTAATATTAAACTTATAGGAATAAGCCATCTTTTTTTCACATCTCTACTCCTTTTACGAGAAAGTCTTTCATTCGATTTTAACACTATACAGGGGAGAGAAGTAGAGAAGGCTATATTTTTTTGAAACTATCACTGCAATAAAACGTATTAGAACTAGAACTTTAGTTAAGCATTTGGAGAGGATATTTTTAATGAATACATATACATATAAACTGCCTTTAACAAAATCAAGTACGATAACGATTCAAATTTTAAATGACAAAAATGATCCGATTTATACAATGAAAAGAACATATAAAACAATTTTACATCAACTATTTGATTCGTGGATTGGTGAATATAAATTAATCTGTGAATATGAAGGTAGAAATCAAAATGGAGATTTAATTGTAAAATCGGGAATTAAGCATGCCTTGATTAAGCGATCTGAGTCAATTTTAGTAATGGGATCCGATGTATTCCGCGCACAAATAGAACATGGGGATATGATTACTCCAACTTACAATATAGCGGGTTCAGGTGTTCAATTGAAAGTTAAAATAGACTTTAACCAATACGTTCAATTTTATGAAAACGGAATAGTTATAGCCAAAATCCAACTCAATTTTTTAAACAAACAAAAGAGCGAGTTAGTAATAGAGGAGCTAGCAACCATTCAATGTCCATTATTCTACGCGATTTATGCTCAGATGTTTTATTTTGTAGGTGAATACTAAACCTAAACAAGTTAAAATTAAAATTTCAATTTAGGGATTATTTTGGAGCTAAAAAAGAGTCAAACATTTTTAAAAGCGTTTGTCTCTTTAATAAATTAACGAGTAAATTAAATCTACGTAAACTGTCTATAATTTTAATTCGTTGTTTCGTTTATAGAATTTGTTGTAAATCCCAATGATTCTAATAATGATGTGGGTGCTATTAAGTAATATAAGGAAATGGTTTTCAAAAAAAGTTAATTAAATCTGAAACTAATTTCCATTTTTTCCGTCAGTACAGCACACTACGGAAAAAGAGAGGAAGCTTGAGAATGAAAAAGAGACTATTTGCAGGATTGAGTGTACTAGTGCTGGCATGTACCTTGCCCATGACTAATACGTTTGCAGTAAGCGGAAAACAATTTTCAGATGTACCATCATCAAAGTACTTTGCCGAAGCAGTTTATGATTTGGCAGAACGGAATATTATTGGAGGCTATCCGGATGGTACATTCAAACCAGGAAACTCCATCACGAGAGGACAGGCAGCTGCAATAATTGCCAAACTGATTAAATTGGATACGGACAATGTGAAGAGTCCGGCATTTAAGGATGTAACGAAGGGGAACGGTTATTACAAAGCCATTGCAGCAATGGCGGAAAAAGGGATCATTAGAGGCTACGAGGATGGACGTTTCGGTCCGAACGATCCTATTACCCGTGGACAGATGGCTTCGATTCTTGTAAAAGCGTTCGATCTGCCACGCTATGACTTCTCATCGAATAAAAGTCCATTCCAAGATGTAAAAAGGGGAACAGGTCATGATCCAAATATTTTGAGCATCTACCGACTTGGCATAACGGGAGGAACATCTGCGGATAAATTCAGTCCGAATGTTTCCATAACAAGGGGTCAAGCGGCCAAAATGATGAAAGCTACAGAGGAAGCGAAATCACAGATTGTGACATTGCGGGCAAGCGACTACAAATGGGAGGAGTTTAAAATGTATGATTCCTATCAGGAGGATACGAATCTTTTCCATTCGGTTGCCGGGAGCAATGAACTAAATGGCAAAAAAGCAGATAAAATTCACTTAGTTCCGATTAAAGAAGGGACGGGAACATTACAGGTCGCTTTGGTATATTCAGGGAATCCAGATAAGAAATACTATCGGAAATTTTATGTCCATGTCAAAGAAGTGAATGGCAAACTAAAGTTGACCCTAGAGGAGACGCAAGATTTTCTCACTACGCCAGCTATAATAGATGTAAAAGGTAAAAAAGATGTCCAAAACATTTCCCTTTCCACAATGGAGGGAGAAAAGCTATCTGATAGTATAGCGTTCGAAAAATGTCCGACATACGGTACATCCGATTGTTATAAGAGCGATAGTACAAATGAATATAATACTGTTCAAATCGGAATTGATAAGCCAGGTCAATATATTGCCACTCTCCGCTTCGTTGATGGAGAAGAAGTTCGTTACGGGATTGAAGCGGTAAGTCTTACACCATCTTTCCGTTATAGTGTTCGGACACTAGAAGAAAAGCCAACTGCTACAATTGATTTTGGAACAGAAGACTATATGGGGAAGCATGTCCTACCAGCAGATTCAGATAAGATTGCCACGGTCACACGAGAAGGGGAAACCAACTTACTGCGCATTGAAGGAAAGAAATATGGACACTTTTATATTAAGTTTCCGGATCATAAAAAGACCAATTTTATAGACGTTGGGGTAAAAGTCGGACAGATTGGCTCTATTATTAATGTCAATGCTTATAAAAATTATGAGGAGACATACTAACATAATCTCCAAATGAAAGTTTAGGTATACATTCAAGAAGCACGAACGTTATTCAATCAACGTTCGTGCTTTGTTATGGATATTGGGTTATGCCCTCACTCCATTATTTTTTATTACCGTTAGCGAATCTATAGGATAGAATTTCGCGATTTTCCTCTATGATTTCTTTATTTTTAGCGATCGTTTCCTTTATAGTTAAATGAATTTCATTATCGTAAATATCAAGGTGGTTTTTTAGTTTTGTATCTAAGTGAGGTACTGAAGTCTTATTCTTTTCCATATCAATTTAAACCTCCTTTTATAGGGATATAAATCTTTTCTTTAGAGACTACTGATTCATTGTTCCATCATAATTTACTTTGCAAATCCTCTGAAAGCTTGAAGACCATTATGCGTTCTCCGGTTATTGTGCTCAAATCACTATAAAAACTGACCACTTCTATTCCTGTGATGCTTAGAATGGCTTCCTTTATTTCTTCCACACCTGATTCCACCAAGCTATTTCGCATTTTTTTGACTGATAATAGGCCCTCTTTATCTTGGCATACGGCATATTCAGCAGGTGTTAAAACCCCACCCAACATAACAACTACCATGTCTCGCAAAATATCTGATTTAACCGATACGGAACCGCGCCCTAAATAACTTTTCTCCCAATTCGTTAATACTTTACTTATTTCAGCTTCAAGAGCACCTTTTGTTTTATCCATCATGACTTCCATCCCTTCAATGAGTAATCGCGATACGTTTAATTTATAGTTTGTATTTCCTCTAGTTTTTTCCATAAGGTATATATAAATTTTATTTCTCTGCACCATTTCTAACAAGTCCAAAGCATTCATTTCTCTAAAAAACAAAAAAACCGACAATCTAAAATAATGGTTTCAAATATCAAACCATTTACTTTAAGAATTGTCGGTTTACTTTTAACTAACCTCTTTAAGGTCTTTTAAAATGTCTACCTACTGTTTATTATTCTAATTCCTTTTTGAATGGATAACCAATGTCCAAAATATTGACTACCAAACTAAGGATAAAAATTTACTTATAATATATAGAAATATTAATACTTCGTTAAATCTCTGTCAAGTTCAAGATAATTAATTTTATATGGAATGAAGAGCTATGAAAGGGTTCTCCGTAATAAGTATAAGTGCGGTTTTTTTCGTCTACGTTTATAATAAAAGAAAGGTGGTGATAACATGCTTGAAAAAAACATTGAAAAACAGCTAATTAATTTAATCCAAACTAAAATAAATCCGGATTTCATTATATTGTTTGGTTCATTTGCTAAGGGAACAAATCGTGATGATAGTGATATCGACTTAGCATATTTCAGCAAAGAGCAGTTATCATCGTACGAACGTTTTTTACTTGCAGGCGAGCTGGCCGAGATGGCTGGACGTGAAGTAGATCTAGTTGATATCAAGCAACTTGATACAGTGTTTACTATACAGATATTTTCACAAGGAGTACCTATATATATTCAAGATGAAAATGAATTTACACGTCAAAAAATGCGCGCATATAGTATGTACGCAACGTTAAATGAGCAGCGTGCGGCCGTAATTGAAAGTATTAAAGAACGAGGAAGTGTTTTTGGCGATGAATGATATCATTTTAAATAAAACAGCTACAATTGAGCGTTGTTTCCATCGTATTCATGAAGTATATGAGGGGAATGCTGAGAATCTAAAAGATTTTACAAAGCAAGACAGTATTATTTTAAATATCCAACGCGCATGTGAAGCAAGTATAGATTTAGCCATGCATGTCGTAAGTGAAAGAAAACTTGGTGTTCCAAAAGCTAGCCGTGAAGGATTTAAATTACTGCAAGAAGCAGGGTTAATAGAGGAACAATTAGCGAAAACGCTTATGAATATGGTAGGTTTTCGCAATATTGCCGTTCATGACTACCAAGCACTAGAGCTTGAAATTTTAGAAGCAATTTTAGAAAAGCATATTAATGATTTTAAAGATTTCACAAAGGTAGTGTTACAACTTGAATCCTGAAGCGAAAACTGAAAAAAATAGAAAACTAGAAAACGAAGGAAACTAATATGGTTCCTTCGTTCTTTTTATAGATTGCAATTATTTATGATACGCTTCACCGTATTAGTTCTAATAGTAGTAACCTCATTTTCTTGAAATTCCCAGCCTCCACGCAAGCAAGCGCTGTTTAACTTTGCCTGTTCGCGGGAAATTGAAGTACAAGAGTATTGGGGGAATTTCAATGAAAAAAGTTCAGAAGAAATGGGACAGCTGGAGTCGTAGGAAAAAGGTTATATACGTTCTTATACTTCTTTTCATTTTGCTCTATATAGGGGTCATGTTATGGCATACATATAAACCGTTGCCAAAAGGTATTTCCTATGCTGGAGACTTGCATAGGACGGACAATATTGAAATGATCACGGATTTAACTAATGCGCAGGATATGGATGGTACGGATTGAAAACATGAGAATCATATATTTGATGAAGTGTATCGATTGATTGATGATGCCGAACAGTTTGTTGTGATGGATTTCTTTTTGATGGATGGTTATTTTGATGAAGAAGAAGATTTCCCGCCAATCGCCGATAACCTCTCTGACAAACTTGCCGAGAAAAAGAAAAACAATCCGGATATGCCGGTTGTTTTCATTACCGATCCGCTAAATAAGGGTTACGGTTCCTATGAAACACCGTGGTTCCAGAAGATGCGTGAAGCAGGGGTGGAAATCATCTACACCGATTTAGAACCACTGCGAGATTCCACGCCGATTTATTCGGGCTTATACCGAATATTTTTCCAATGGATTAACCGCGACGGCGAAGGATGGATTGCGAACGCCATGTCGAGCAAAGCCCCAAAAATGACCGCATCCTCCTATTTGGAACTGCTCAATGTAAAAGCCAATCACCGCAAAGCGGCCGTTTCGGAAAAGGAAGCGATTATCACATCGTCAAACCCGCATGATGCAAGTGGTTTCCACGGAAATCTTGCATTGAAAGTGACGGGATCCGTTATAAACGATATTTTGGAGGCGGAAGAAGCGGTAACGCTCATGTCGGGTGGTCCGAAATTGCCGAGAGCTGAGATTCCCGAGCAAGAGGACGGTCAGTATACTGTGCAATATTTGACCGAGAGGAAAATTTTAGATGCCTTACTTGAAGATTTGGAGGCGACAAAAGAGGGAGATAAAATTTGGATTGGCATGTTCTTTGTTGCTGAGCGCGGCATTGTCAACGCTTTAACAGATGCAGTAAACCGTGGCGTGCAGGTAAATATGATTCTAGATCCAAATGAAAACTCCTTTGGTCAGAAAAAGTCCGGTTTGCCGAATCGACCGGTTGTCAACGAGCTGCTTGAAGATACAGATGAACAAATCAATATTCGCTGGTACAATACTGTCGTTGGCCAGTACCATACAAAAGTCATCTGGATTCAAACAGCGGAACAAACGATCATTTCAAACGGTTCTTCCAACTATACGGAACGAACATTGGATGATTACAATCTGGAAAATAACGTCCGCATACTCGCTCCGAATGATAGTGCGCTCGTCTTGGATATGGAACAATATTTTGAACGACTATGGAATAATGAAGATGCGCTTTACACTTTGGACGTACAAGAATTTCAGGATACCTTATCCTGGTGGCAGCGCTGGATTTACGCCGCTCAAAAAGCAATCAAAGTAACGACTTATTAATAGTAGAAAGCAACAAACGCCATGATGTTTGTTGCTTTTTTGTTAGGTCTTTATTTTTGATATAATAAGGAAAATAAAGGATATTTTAATGGGGAGGGATAGCGATTTCGAAGAAGAAAATATGGTTGCTATTAATAGTAGTAATTGCGGTAGTCTTAATCGTTTTATACAGTAAGCGCCAAATTGCTTTTATTGACGTCACTGAATTAAATATAGCGACTATTGAGAGTGCTCAAACTTCATGCCCGGAAGGATTGAATTGGCATAACCTTACTGCAGACGAACTTGAGCAACTGAGTGTACTATTGAATAGCCTGGAAGTGAGGAAGAAATTAATCCCTAACGTACAGGCGTTTAATGCTGATTCATATATCGTTATATATGCTAAAGAGCCGGAAACTACTTTTAGTATAAAATTTGATTACGAAAGAAATATAATCGGACTCATCGAAGGTCAGAAAACTATGGAACAGTATATTGTAGAAAGCGATTCAAAACTGTTTCTATTCGTTCAAAATCTCATTAAAAACAATGTGAAAAAATTATAAAAGAGGGAGTCGAAAGGGCTTCCTCTTTTGCTTTAAGTAGGTGTACGATATCCCTTCTACTCCTCATTTTCAAACACCGTTATTTCCATTGCTGTAAATGTCAGCTTTTCAGACTCCACACTTGCTGTTGGCTCATCAAAATATACTGAAACGATATCATTAATATTTAATTCATCCAATGTTACTATTTCGCCAACCTGTGTTTTAATAATCGTTTCATCGGTTATTTTTATAACGCAAGAATACCCGATGTCATCTTTACTATGAGTGTTATTCGCTTTTTTCACAAAATCTGAACACCCAACATTGATGCGATTTTCTCCAATAGAACGGATTTCTCCGAAAAGAGAGGATTCATTGGAACAAGCCGTTAAAAGAAGGAAACTGACTATTAAAATTAAATTCTTCAATTAGCACCTCCATACACTCAGATAAGTATTTTTATTATCCTTCATTTTGTAATGAAAAGGAAACGTTATGGACAGGTAGTCACAGCATAGTAGGAAATAAAAAAACAGCGGGAAACTGCTCCCGCTGTTTTTTATAATTCTACCAATATAAAACATTGGTCATCGTGATTGTATTTACTATATATATTTTCTTTGTTTTCAAGTGCATGTTGAATGGTTTCTTTTGTTTTTGCTAATGGGTTCGAGATGGTGTCATTCAGCAAATGATTTAATGTGTTTAGCTCAAATGCTTCTGAAACACCGTCCGTATACATAAGAATTCTTGTCCCGGGTTTATAGCGCAACGTCCTTGATTTATATTGAATATTATCGAATGTTCCCAATGGCGGATTCGTTGTCTTTAATTCATGCTGCACCCCGTTTTTCCCTTGCGCAATGGCAGGGGGGTGACCTGCATTAATATATTCAATCGTCTGTTCACTAATATCAATGTTTAAGTAGATCGCTGTACAGTAATGCCAAGCGTCTTCATTATTTTGAAATAAGTTGTGCAGAAATTGGTCCAATTCTTTCAACACCATATCCGGTGCCACACCTTTGGAAATCAGTTTCTGGAACATCGATTGAAGCGACATCGTAATGAGCGCAGATGAAACACCATGCCCCATCACATCCAATAAAATAATCCCGTATTTTTGCGGTGTTATTTGATAAAATCCAAATATATCTCCGGATAAAGATTTGGATGCATGATAATAGGACAGGATCTGGATATTATCATTAATGATGTCTTTCGTTAATGCGGTTTCCTGAATTTTTTTGGCAATCTGTAAATCGCGTTCCGTTTCTCGCATGATTTTCGTATTGACTTGATTGGCCTGTTCGAGATCCTGTTGCTTTGTTTCCAATTCCAAAAGGGCCTGCTCTTTTTCCAAATAAGCATCTTCCATCATTTTTCTGGCGTTAATGAGCGCGTCTTCCAATGCACTGCGATTACGGATTGGGAAAATGACGCCGATGATCTGACCATTATCCTGGACCGATGCGTTTAATAAGATAGGAACTTCTTCTTTCATTACGGTTAGTAATGTAAGGAACATTTCCTCTACAGCGTGCTTCACTTTAATCAGCGGCACTAAATAAAGCTGACAAAAAATCTGAGAAGAAGGAGATAACAGCACATTAAAATGCTTTCCAATAAGATGCTCAGATGTATGATAGTGCAGCAAATTTAGCAATGTCTTGTTGATAGTAAGAATTTTACCTTCTGAAGATAGAGTGATAAACCCGCATGGAGCGTTTTCTATGAGTTCATCCATTTATATTGCCCACGCCCTCACCGATAAGGGGCACAGATTGCTCCAATAAATAATTTTTAATTAATTGAATTGTTTCATCTGGGTCGCTCATATGTGGACAGTGACCAATCGCATTCATAAAGGCAATCGAACTGTTTGGCATATGCTCATGCAAGTACTCGCCAACTACCCTTGGCGCAATAACGTCTTCAGTACATTGTAAAATTAGGGACGGAACAGTTGCTTTCAAAATGTCTTTACGATTATCAGTAAAGAAACAAGCCTTTGCAAATGTATTCGCAAATAAAGGATCTGTTGAACAGAAACGATCCTCCAAATCTTTTGATACACTTGCTTTTGTAGTATTATTCAATAAAGTAATCGAGAAAGCATTCGCCCAACCGATATAGTTTTTTTCCATTAAATCCATTAAATTGAGTAAATCTTTCTTATCAAAACCACCGAAGTATGGAGGATCATTTAAATAACTTGGTGATGGAGCGATCATAATCATTTGTGAAAAATATTCTGGTTTCGATAGAGAAGCCAATAGACCGATCATACTGCTCACCGAATGGCCGACAAAAACAGCATCCTTTAAATCGAGAGCCTCACAAACATCTAGTAGATCCTGTACGTAACCGGACAGTTCACCATATTTCTCAAGGTCAAAAGCTGAAATATCCGAGTTTCCAAACCCGACATAATCAAATAAAATTACTTGATAATCCTCTTCAAAAGCAGGGTAAACATCATTCCAAACTGTTTGGTCACACCCGAATCCAGCAGCAAATATTAATGGTTTTTTACCTTTTCCACGAATATGTACGTTATTCCGTTTTACCGTTTTTTGGATCATGAACAACACTCCCTTCTTCTATTTCGAAAAAAATATTTTCATTCTATTAACTAGTAATTCTGGATGATATAAGAAGAGAAGTAAAGGGATAAGGTTTATTATCATAGGTTTATGATACTTTTTATACGTAAAATGATAAAATTCCTTTCATTTCATTCACGTATTAATACTTATTATTTGAATAAAATATCCATTTCTTTTTTTAGAATGTGCTACATTATAAGAAAAAA
This sequence comes from Solibacillus sp. FSL R5-0691, assembly GCF_037974225.1. Taxonomy (GTDB): domain Bacteria; phylum Bacillota; class Bacilli; order Bacillales_A; family Planococcaceae; genus Solibacillus. The sequence goes on along the minus strand of NZ_CP150231.1, from coordinate 2,786,216 downwards.
GTGTTAATTAAGAGAGGGTAAACCAATAATGGGTTCGCAATTGACCATGTATATAACGCTTGTTTGTACGTCGGGAGTACTGAATTTGTACTTATGTCTCTATGCCTTTAGCAAACGTCATAAATATACGAATATCGCAAATTATTTTATTTTCTATACTGCAGCCATCAGCATCTACTGTTTTGCAACGGCTATGACTTTAATATCGACGACGCTCGAACAGATCAGCTTCTGGAATACCATTCTCTACATCGGGATGCCTACATCTGCCACATTGGGGTTACTTTATGTCATGAGCTATTTAGGCTTTAAGCTGACGGTCAGAAGAAGCATGTTCATCCTTCTTATTCCGTTTATTACGATTTTCATGGTAGCGACAAATCATTGGCATCATCTTCATTATCGAGTATTTGAACTGGATCCGAATTTAGGGGCGCCATTCGTTTATCAGGAGATTGGCTTTTGGTATATGGTGCACGGTGTCTATACATTTGCCAGCATGTTTATCGCCTTCTTGCTGTTGATTTCCCAGTGGAAGGAAACGGCGAAGGTATACCGTCCGCAATTAATCACGTTAATGTTCGGCCAGCTTGTTCCAATAGTGACGGCGTTTCTTTATTTGAACGGATTGACACCTGCTGGGGTGGATCCGGTACCGATGATTTTATGGGTTTCTTCATTATTATACTTATGGGCGATCAGCACATCACGGCTGTTCCGGATTATGCCGATTGCAAAAGATACGATCTACAATAGTATTACCGACGGAGCCATCGTGTTGGATGCATCCTACCGACTCATCGAATTCAATCAGGCATCGAAAGCAATGCTGCCGAATCTGAACAAATCGATGTTCGGCCAAAACTTCGTGAAGTTTTGGAATGAACAGACAGGAGAGGAATTGCCATTCAAATTAACGACCGAACTTTCGGACGTTCAAGAAGTAAAGCTCTGTTCCGAACAAGCGGACCGCGTTTATCAAGTTCGTATTACTTCATTGGAACAGGCGAGAAACAGCAAAGGTCTGTTGTTGGTTTTTACGGATATTACGGAGATTAAAAGACTGCAGGAAAAACTGGAGCAGCAGGCGTATTATGATGAGCTTACAAAGATTTACAATCGCCGCGCATTTTTACAGCAAAGTGAGCGGGAATTTCAGGACGCGAAGGAAACAGGTTTACCTTTTAACTTTTACGGCTCTATTAATGGATATCGATCACTTTAAACGAGTGAATGATACGTACGGGCATCATATTGGCGACCAGTTGCTCGTGCACGTCGTAAATGCTTGCCAAACACGACTTTTGGAAAGCCATTTCTTCGCGCGGTACGGCGGGGAGGAATTCGTCATTGCGCTGAAGGGATTCACTGAAGCGGAAGGTGAAATACTAGCCAACCAGCTTCGAACTACCGTGGAGCAGACACCGCTTATGACCGAAGCAGGCAGTCTGACGGCTACGTTAAGTATTGGTGTCGCCGAAGTAGTGGACTGGACAGAGGAAACACTGTACCAGCTGCTGCATAAAGCAGATACCGCTTTATACGCGGCGAAAGAACAAGGACGTAACCGCGTGAAAGTGTATGCGGCGAGTGAGAGTGTAATTAGTTGATAGGGAAAACCGGCATGGAGAAATTCATGTCGGTTTTTTTGTTTAGTGAAGGCAGGGCAAGGTTTATAAGTAGGATTCCTTACTACCTCGAATTGGGATAATATGTTAGCATAGTGGAATAATAACTAAAGAGGGTGAGCGGTCATGGCACAGAATTCAAAGACAACTTCTATTAGTATTAGCTTAATCCTTGTTCAAACCGTGTTTATTGGATTTTTGATTAAAAATGTACAGCTATTGATTCATCAGCCGTCAATCGTTGCGAAATGGCTTGCGGGAAGTTCTTTTTTCATATTTTTGTTTCTGTTCATCGTCTCGTTATGGGCGACAATTAAATTATTTTAAGAAAAAGATGCGTTGAGCGTCATACATAAACAATGTAAGGCAGGGGGATTATGATGATTGGATATATTCTAACAGGGTTATTATTCATCTTTGCGATACGGAAATTTTATAAGCATAGAGCGGTTTTTAAACAGCTTTCAAAGAAGGAATGGCTCCAATTTGGCGTCAGTTTTTTAACGGCCTGGGCTGGAGCTGTATTCATCATTATAGGTGGAGCCAATATAACGGATAAGATTGAAATCACATGGTTAAAAAGCCTTTTGGAAATTGGAGTGATTTTGATTGGCTTGGCTTTGGCAGGAGTCATTATGAGTAAAATCTTGCCGAAGAAAATAAAGAAGTTTTATTTGGAGAATTAGTGAAACGGGGAAAATTAAATTGGATGAAATGATTGGGTTTGCAGTAGTTGGGATGATTATTGCAGTGTTAATTTATGCTTTAATTAAACAAGTTAAAGAGACTAAGCAAAGCTTTAGCGGCGTGGGCAGTGCGTTGCGGAAACAAATGGCTAGAAAAAATATCGTGATGACTATAGCGTTGCTTGGAATTTTAGTATTTTACACATTAAATATCTTGAGTGTTATCTCCTCATCTATCCCGGTATCAAACAGCTTGACTGTACAGGGGACTTGGTTGAGTTTTCTAGTTTACTTTTTTGCAAGGATAGTCATGAAACCGGAGCTGGTGAATCAGCGTAGGAATTTAAGCCTTTATAAATAGGAGAGTGATGCGATGAGACAACGTTTTTCAAATTTAGACGAAGTTACTTCACTCGGGACATTTAAAGATGTCCTGAAATGGCAGCGATCAAAACAAAAGAAAGTTGTCGATTACGAAGTACCGCAGTGTGAAGATAAGCGGATTGCATTTTTACAAAGTAACCGATCAGAGCAAACTGTTACATGGATTGGCCACTCGACATTTTTGATTCAAAAAGAAGGGCTCAATATTTTAACGGACCCAGTTTGGGCAAATTGGATGGGTGTAGCGAAACGGTTGACCGAACCGGGATTGCGGTTAGAGGATTTGCCGGATATTGATCTCATCCTCATATCGCATGCGCATTACGATCACCTGCACCTTCCGACGTTAAAAAAGCTGAAAAAACGAAACCCCAATGTATTATTCCTCATTCCGGAAGGACTCGGTTATTTGATGAAGCGTCATAGACTGCACAACTTTAAAGAGCTTTCATGGTATGACAAGCATGAAGCGAACACGCTTGAAATTCATTTCGTTCCGGCCCAGCACTGGACAAGGCGTATGCTTTGGGATACGAACACATCTCATTGGGGCGGCTTCGTATTGCTAAAGGCATCGGATACGCAAAGTATTTATTATGCCGGAGACAGCGGCTATTTTAGAGGGTTCAAAGAAATCGGCGAACGCTTCAATATTCATACAGCTTTAATGCCGATAGGTGCCTATGAGCCGGAATGGTTTATGCATGCCTCCCATGTGACACCGGAAGAAGCGATCCAGGCATTTTGTGATGTCGGGGCAAAAGTGTTCATCCCGATGCATTACGGAGCGTACATGCTCGCAGATGATACACCAAAGGAAGCGATTGACCGGCTGCACGTGCATTGGCAGCAGGCGGACTTAGATAATGTGGAGCTGAAAACGTTGGCGATTGGGGAAACGTTTAAAAGCTGAATGAAAGACCTCTTGACGAAAAAACAGGTTCAAAGTAAAGTAATGTTAAATTCATCAAGCATTAGGTGCCCGTTACGGGAGAATAGGGAATAAAGTGAAAAGCTTTAGCGTAATCCCAACACTGTATGGAGGAGTTTCATAGCAAAACCCACTGGATATACGTCTGGGAAGGGGCTATGGAATCATGAATCTGAGCCAGGAGACCTGCCTAATACGCTTACTGTTTATAGACACTGGATATGTCTGTAGTTTATTTGTTATCGAATAAACTGCAGGCTATTTTTATTGTCAAAAATTCATTTTATTGGGGGAAGCAAAATATGAAATTACTACAGCAAACAATTGAACAAATTCAAGAAATCGACCGACAAATGGAAGACAAAGCACGCAAGTACATAGACTCTTTAGCGAAGCCTCCTCAAAGCCTAGGGAAGCTTGAATCATTAGCAATGCAAATCGCTACAATTACCGGTGAACTTGCGCCGAAAATCGATAACAAAGCGATGATCGTCATGGCAGCCGATCACGGTGTATATGAAGAAGGGGTAACACCAAACCCGCAAAGTACAACGGTATTCCAAACACTTTCCTTTCCGAAAGGGACGACAGGGATGTGTACAATTGCGAAAATTACGAATGCGAAAGTCATCCCGGTAGATATTGGGGTAAAAGAAGACTTGCCACAAGACGCCGGGGTCATCATTAAAAAGGTGAAATATGGAACAGACAATATGGCGAAAGGTCCTGCGATGACGCGTGAAGAAGCGATTCAGGCAATTGAAGTCGGAATTGAAGTCGCGACAGAAGCTATTCAAAGCGGGGTCAATCTCATCGGTACCGGTGAGATGGGTATTGGCAATACGACACCGAGTGCTGCGGTGCTTTCGGTACTTCATGGCTGTGATCCGCTGGAGGTTACGGGCTTCGGAGCTGGTGTTGGAGCTGGCGGTATCGAGTATAAAGCCGAAGTTATTCGAAAAGCGATTGCGTTGAATGAACCGAATGCGGAGGATCCGATTGATGTTGTAGCAAAAGTAGGCGGACTGGAAATCTGCGGGATGGCGGGAATCTTCCTGGCAGCTGCCGCAAATCGTGTGCTGGTCGTAGTCGATGGGTATATTTCAACAGTATCGGCATTGATTGCCTATAAATTAAACCCGAATGTGAAAGCGTATTTGATTCCTTCGCATTTATCGGAAGAGCCAGGTGCAAAAATTGCGGCAGAGCTTTTAGGACTGGAGCCGATGCTGCATATGAATATGCGACTTGGGGAAGGGTCTGGTGCTGCACTGGTATTCCCAATTCTTGACGCGGCTTGTTCGATGATTACGAATATGGTCACGTTGGAAGAAGCAGCGGCACTTTTAGTAGCCAAGTAGAAAAGATTTTCAAGAAATTCATAAAATAAATTTTAAGAAACAGGCTACATTAAAAGTAACAACTACTTTTGATGGGGCCTTTTTCTATGAATAAAGGACTGACAGAAAATAAGTACAATTTTTCAGTCTATTCCATTTGTTTTACCAGTAAAATACCAATAAGCGGAACTTTATCGTTTCTTCTGGTAAAGACAGTAACGATAAAGAAAAGCCCTGAACACAACGCGTAAATGTAATGTGCAATGATAACATTACAGGTAGGGAATGAATCTGATTTAATTTTACAGAAAATTCAGTGAAATTCAAGCGATTGTCCTGTCAAAACCCTTTACTCTGTAATATCCTATATTAACTAAATGTAAAAACATCTCCGAACTGTTAATAATCGCTAAAAAAGTGCTTATTTAATCGGTCTTGGAATAAAGTAACCGGTAAATAGGGTAAGGAAGGGTAAGACCAATAAAGAGGAGAGGCGGGAGGGGCATTAAAGGGAACGGGGTGATCACTATTTCTCCGTATGTGAAAGGTCGTTTTTGAATATATTCGAGAAAAGGATGAAGATAATATGAATCAAATTTTTAAAAAAGATGAGTTTATTATTATTCCTTTTTATAAAGGGCGAAAGCAGGAGTATATGGTCGTCAATACGAAGAAGGAATTTAAAAATGGACATACGCACTTGAAGTCATTTAAGATGGCCAAGTATTTGATCAATCTTGCGCGATGCCAAAAAATTAATTCCGGGTTAAGACCATATTTATTAACAAGCCTTACAAGAATATCAGCAGATCGTGAATATATTCAGAAATTGGAAGAGCTTCTAGCCGTGAAAAGAAGTAAAGGTTCCAAAGCGTCTTATTACAATAAAGCCATTTAATTTGTACCTAAGTATGGACAATAAAAATATAGACCGCTTTTTCAAGAAATTGAAAGAGCGGTTTTTTGCATGGAGCTCCTAATTTAAGAGCGCCCATATGGAACTAAATCATTTTAAGTAATGCTTCTTCACCAATCATACCTTCTTCAATGCCGCACGCTCTCGCTTCGTATGTGATGGATTCCAGTGGAGCTTTAAGTAAGTCATCGATCGTTCGAACCCCAACTGCACGCCCGGCAATGATTTTACGATCGGCCAACTTTTCATTTAACAGTCCGACATCGAGTGCACCACACATAATGTACCCATGCTCATTCGAAATAGTCAGCAATGTCGTTTTGGGCAAATTCACCGTTACAGCAGTAAATAAATGTCCTTGAAGATCAATCGTTTCCGTATAGACGATAACCTTCTCCCCCTTTCATATAAATCATATGAAACAATTGAAAAATGGTACTTGTTTTCGGGGAAATTGTGGGGGATGTTTTGAAATTTAGATGGGGAGGCTTAAGATTGGATTGAAAAACCTTTAATTTTCAAAGCTCTCCGCCAAACTCCCATGTTAAACTAATAAAAAACCACATCCAAAAGGAGGTCCTCCGATGCTAACCCGCCTAAAACAATCACTCACTTTCCGTCTTCTTATCACAATCAGTGGGATCGTTTTTACGATTTGTGTGATGTTTTTATTGTTGATCAATCATTATTTGGATGAATCGGTTCTGGAAGAGATGGGAGAAAAGGCGTTATCGAGTGCGTACTTGATTGCGGATCGGCCGGACGTCATCGCTGCATTTTCTGCAGAAGATCCGACATCCATTCTTCAGCCGATTGCAGAACATATCCGAGTCCAGACCGGTGCGAATTTTGTCGTCATCGGAAATGAGCAGGGAATCCGCTACACCCATCCGAACCCTGAAAAGATTGGTCTGTCGATGGTCGGCGGGGATAATGATTCAGCGCTTATAAACAAAGAGTCCATTGTTTCTGTTACGACCGGTTCACTTGGGGAATCGATCCGCGGGAAAGTCCCGGTCCTCGTTGACGGCAATGTAGTCGGGGTAGTTTCGGTCGGATTTTTAACGAAAGATATACAGAGAACAATTGATACCGCCTTTTTCGGCTGGCTTCAAATCACGCTTCTGCTCGCGGTTTTCGGGATTGTCTGTGCGGTGCTGTTATCGCTTTATGTAAAAGATCAGCTGCTCGGTATGCAGCCGGCACAAATTGCCAAACTTTATTCGGCGTATCATACAATCCTCGAGGAAACGACGGATGGGGTCATCTTGACGACATTGAACAATGAAGTGGTGATCTCCAATTCACGTGCAAAGGAACTCCTTTCACCATTGGCAGAAGGTATCTCATTACATAAGCTGTTACCGGAACGGCTCTTTAAAGAAGAGGTCATCCAGGCACTGGAAATTCCGTTGCAGCAGCAGGAGATGATTATTTCAAAAACACCTTTGAAGCTCGAGAAGCAGCTCGGTTATTTATATATTTTACGGGCTAAGCTTGAGTACGAAACGGTCATTAATGAGCTGACACTGGTGAAGCAGCAGGCACGGATGCAGCGGGCAAAAACACATGAGTTTGCCAATAAATTGCACGTGATTCTAGGCTTATTAAAGCAATCCCATATTGATGAGGCCATTGCTTTCATTAGGCAGGAGCAGCAAGATTCATCAAAACAGCAGCAGGCACTGGCCACACAGCCTTCGATATTGCTGCAGGCGTTACTCGAAGGGAAAATATCCGAAGCAAAAGAGCGCGGCATTACGATTACGATTGAAACAGAGGACGTCTTAATCGATTATAATGATGAAGAAGTGGATGCATTGCTGACCGCATTAGGGAATGTCCTGCAAAATGCGATGGATGCATTGGGTCAAACAAATACACAAGACAAGCAAATTAAGCTGTTTATTCATCAATACCGTCATGAGCTGATCATTGAAGTGCATGACAATGGACCAGGAATCGATGAAGAAACGGCAAATCATATATTTACCCTCGGATATACGACAAAGGATGGGTATGATCGGGGTTACGGCCTGGCAATCAGTGAACAGGCACTTGAAAAAGTCGGCGGCTCCCTGTTGATAGAAGAAAGCGATTTAGGCGGGGCCTGCTTTTTAATCATTTTACAAAGGAAGTGATTCAATGGATATTTGGTTACTGGAAGATGATTTCCGCATTGCGGCGATTCATGCCGACTATATTAAAACGCTTCAGCCGGATACACAAGTACAGCAATTTCTAACGGGTGCTTCTTTAAAGGAAGCACTCCAACATGAAACACCACCTGCCATTCTGTTGATGGATTTATATATTCCGGATGTTACAGGCTATGAACTCGTTGCCTATGTGCGGACACACTTCCCGAATATCCGCATCATTATGGTGACGGCAGCAGCCGAACGTAGTCATGTGGAAGCATTGTATGCATATGGGGTGTTCGATTACATTGTAAAACCGTTTGAGGAAGCGCGACTGCAAAAATCATTTCAGCGCTATCATCACATGCAATCTGCATTTCAAAAGAAAACACATTTCTCGCAGCAAGATTTGGATGTGCTGTTTTACAGTCAAAATCATTCAACGGTTGCTGAAAAAGTACTGCCGAAAGGAATCGATACGTTTACGCTTGAAAAGGTCATTCACTTATTTAATGAGCATGAGTACACAAAATTAACGGCTTCACAGTTAAGCGAAGTCATCGGGACTAGCCGCTCCACAGCACGACGCTATTTGGAATATTTAGTAGAGATGAACATACTGGAGACGAAATTACTTTACGGTACAGTCGGCCGTCCTGAGCGAAATTATGTTCTCCGTGAAACTTATGAACAAAATTAGCTTTATTGTTTTTATTAAATAAATGAGCACATTCTTCCTCCTAACATAGAATTGTCATAAGATTATAAGAATTCTAAGCAATGGGGGTTGTTGAATGTTAAGTATTATTGGTATTATTACGATTCTAGTGATCGTTGCGCTATTAATTAGCGGACGTGTATCACCAATTGTGGCAATGGTTCTTCCACCGATAGTGGCAATGTTTGTTGCAGGCTATTCGTTTGATGATTTAGGAGTATTTTTCGGGGATGGAATTAACTCCGTAATTAGTGTTGCCATCATGTTTATCTTTGCGATTATCTTCTTCGGAATTATGCAGGATGTTGGATTATTCGAACCAATTATCAATAAAATGGTAGCGCTCTCAAAAGGGAATGTCGTGCTTGTTGCGATTGTTACCGTTATTGTTGCGGTTATTGCACAGCTTGATGGTTCTGGTGCTTCTACATTCTTAATTTCGATTACGGCATTGTTGCCGCTATATGTTCGACTTGGGATGAACCCGTATTTACTTTTACTATTAGTCGGCGGTTCTGCGGCGATTGTTAATATGGTTCCATGGGGCGGGCCATTAGGTCGTGTTGCTTCCGTTCTTGAAACAGATGTAACAGAGCTATGGCATCCATTAATTAAAATTCAGGTCATCGGTATTGTGCTGATGCTATTCATTGCAGTCTTTATGGGCTTCCGTGAAAAACGTCTGATTGCGAAACGAGCGCAAACAGGACAAACGTTAAACTTTGATTTAAGCAACAGTATTTTGAATGCTGAAACAGATGAATCTTTGAAGCGCCCGAACCGTCTTTGGGCAAATGCAATCTTAATGGTTGTTGTACTTGGTGTTTTAATGTCAGGACTTTTACCAGCGGGCTTGGCATTCCTAATCGGTGTCGCGATCGCTTTACCATTGAACTACCGTACACCGAAAGAACAGATGGGGCGTATTCAGGCACACGCATCAAATGCATTGACAATGGCTTCCATCATTATTGCGGCAGGTCTGTTTTTAGGGATTTTAAACGGGACAGGCATGTTAACAGCCATTGCCAATAATGCCGTAAATATTTTACCGAGCTTTTTAGCACAGTACTTACATGTGATTATCGGAATCCTTGGTGTACCGTTTGACTTGCTGTTAAGTACGGATGCGTATTACTTCGCGTTGTTCCCGGTTGTTGACCAGATTGGTTTAACATACGGCATCGATTCATTATCGACTGCATATGCGATGATCATTGGTAACATCGTCGGTACATTCGTATCACCACTTGCACCAGCAGTATGGCTGGCACTTGGTCTATCAGGCCTGGAAATGGGTAAACACTTGAAGTTCTCATTCTTCTGGATGTGGGGATTAAGTATTACACTACTGATCATTGCGGTTTTAATAGGTGTTGTACAGGTTTAAATAGAATAAAAACGAACATGAAGCTTCTTTTATTTGGAGCTTCATTTTTTTTGGTTATGAAATAAGAGGAGAGAACAGCGTGTATGTCTAATTACATAGAATAGGACTTTTTTAGGGGGGAGAGCATGTTAGTTATTGGTTTATTGTCATACATATTGATTCTTGTAATTTTAGTAAAGGTAAACTTCTATATCGCTCTGGGCTTTATTGTTGTAACTTCAATTGCTTCCAATGCTTATTTACCACAGCTGAAAGGATATGTAGGGGAACGGCGTATTCGCAAATTGCTTGAAAGTTTAGGGGAGGACGTGAAGATTTACAATGATTTGTATGTCCCGAAAAAGAATGGGGAAATGACGCAGATCGATCATGTCTTACTTTCGACGAATGGCGTTTTTGTAATCGAGACGAAAAATTACACAGGATGGATTTTTGGCAGTGAAAATCAAAGGAACTGGACCCAAACCATCTATAACAAAAAATCACGGTTCTACAATCCGGTCATGCAAAATAACACGCATGTGAAAGCACTGCAAAACTACTTGAATATCGATGTGCCACTCCATTCCATTATTGTATTTTCGAATGCGGCAACATTCAAGTTTAAAGAGCCTTTTCAGCAGGCATATGTTATACACACAAAGCATTTAAAACGTACAATTAAGCAATTTACGACACAGGAAATTACAGGTGAACAATTTGGCAGGATTTCGCAGATGCTTCACGTACTTGTTCCTGAAACGAAACAGCAAAAGAAGGAAATTAAAAAGCGTCATCTGGCGCATGTAAAAGAAATCGCAAACCCTGCAAAGAAAAAAGTAACGAAAGAAAAAGTGGAGCCTGTAACAACAGCACCCGTAATCGTCGAGCCTGTTGGTGTTGCTACAGATTCTATTTGCCCGAGGTGTAGTAGTGATTTAGTAAAGCGTAATGGAAAGCGCGGGGCATTTTATGGTTGTCAAAGCTTCCCGAAATGCCGGTTTACGAGCGATTTATAAACATCATTTATGCTAATATGTAACTAATAATTAGCAACGATTCAAAATAAAGAAGGTGGCAATTTGTCAGCAATCGAAATACTATCCTGGCCGTTCAAGCAAGAAAGCATCAACAAAATTAATAACAATGAACACTATCTGAACTACCCCGTCATCTATGTATTAAATGGCAATAAGGAAGCTTACATAGGGGAGACGGTGTATTTTAAAAGCCGGATGAAAGCTCATTTAAGTGCCCGAAAAAACGTCAGTCAGATTAACCTCATCAAGCATGAAAAGTTCAACCGTTCCGCAACCTTTCATTTAGAAACGAAGCTGATCAATTATTTTCTTGGTGATGAAAAATATACACTGCAAAACAAAAGTAAAACGGCGAGCGATTTTACGCATAACTATTACGACAAACCGTATTACGATCAGCAGTTGTTTAAAGAAATCTGGCAGAAGCTGCACGAGCAAAAGCTGGTCGATCATGAACTGCATGTCATCGAAAACAAAGACATATTTAAATTGTCGCCATTTAAAGAACTATCGATCGAGCAACTTGAACTGAAAGAAAAGGTACTTGAGTTTTGTGAGAAGCAGGTCAATGCCAATCCTGAAGAATACGGCAGTTTACTGGTCATTGAAGGAGAAGCCGGTGTAGGAAAAAGTGTTGTGTTAAGCTCGATTTTCAACACAATTCAAGAACGGGCGGAAGAAGCTTCGTCACCGCTTTATCAAACGGAAAATTACTTGGTTGTCAATCACGAAGAAATGTTCAAAACGTATAAGGGGATTGCAAAACAGGTGAAGCACTTAAAGGCGAAAAACTTTGCCAAGCCGACACCCTTAGTGAACTCATTGCAAAAAGATAAGAAAAAGGCGGACATCATTTTTGTGGATGAAGCGCATTTATTGCTTACAAAGCCAGATACGTATAATAACTTCCACGGCGACAATCACTTGGAGGAACTGTTAAAGCTGGCAAAAGTCGTCGTCATCATTTACGACCAAAATCAGGTGCTTAAAATGAAGAGCCTCTGGGGTGCGGCAACACTTGAACAATTAAAGAAGCGAAGTACGTACACAGAAGAATACCAGCTAACGAACCAGTTCCGGATGCAGGCAAATGATGAGGTCATCAACTGGATCAATGCATTCAAAAACAAGCAGCTGCTGCCTTTGCCTCATGACGATAACTATGAATTCAAAGTGTTCGAGACGATAAAGGATATGCATAATGCAATAAAAAAACGTAACGGTGAATTTGGTTTGAGCCGGGTCGTCTCAACATTTGATTACTTGCATAAAAAAGATGGCGGGACGTATTATGTCAACGAATCCAATGGCGAATACACAATGCCTTGGAATACGACGAGTACAAAATATACTTGGGCGGAAAATCCGGATACGGTGCATGAAGCGGGCTCGATATATACGATTCAAGGGTTTGACCTAAATTACGTTGGGGTTGTGCTCGGACCATCTGTTAGGTACGATGCGGTGCGGGACGAAATTGTCATTGACACGAGCAAGTATATGGATAAAGGGGCTTATTCAGGCACGGAAGGCATTGCGGATGTGAGCGAGGCGAAGGAAAAGATTGTGCTGAACTCGATTAACATTCTAATGAAGCGCGGCATTAAAGGGCTATATATTTATGCAAGTGATGGAGCATTACGGAATAAGTTATTGGCCGGTCAAGTTCGCGACTTTTAATAAACCAAAGCCCGGTATACACGAGTTACTGTTGTGTGTACCGGGTTTTTATTCCTCAATCGTTATAGTCCAGTATAGTACGGAAATAGAAAAAGAGTAGTCTAAAAATAGTTACGTTAAAATGATATACTTATAGTGGAGAGTAATGAACGATATACATTTCACAGAAGTTTACATAGGGGAGTGACCGAGATGGAAACCGTGTATTTTGCAGGCGGCTGTTTATGGGGTGTACAGGCGTTTATAAAAACATTGCCAGGTGTGACGTTTACAGAAGCGGGAAGAGCGAACGGAACAACGAACACTTTGGACGGCGATTATGATGGGTATGCCGAGTGTGTCAAAACCGAATTTGATCCGAATGTTGTATCGATGCAGGAACTGATGACGTACTTCTTTGAAATCATCGATCCGTACAGTGTGAACAAACAAGGCGAGGATGTCGGCGAGAAATACCGAACAGGTGTATACAGTGAAAACGAAACACACTTAACTGAAGCAAAAGCATTCATTACAGCAAGACCGGATGCTGGGCAAATTGTAGTCGAAGTTCTGCCTTTGAAAAACTATGTAAGAAGTGCGGAAGAGCATCAGGACCGGTTAACAAGATGTCCGGATGATTACTGCCATATTCCAGAAGCATTATTAACGAAATATAAATGAAAAAGGAACCTTCCATCTCAAACTTGATGGAAGGTTTTTTTCGGTCGCACTGCTGATTCAATCACATTCTTAACAAGTAAATTATGAATTTATCCATTTTCCGTCATATTTTCACAGAATATTAACAAAATTATGATATTATAAAAGGGAGTTGGTTAGCCTTTGCTGATTGACCATAAATTGAATGTCTAGGAGGAGAATAATGCTTAAAAATCGAAATTTACGTCTTCAGTTTTCTTGGGTACTCATTGTTTTCATTTTAATTTTACCTCTTCAATCCACTGTCACAAATGCAGCTACCGGGGACGGTTCATCGTCGGCTCCTTACTCGGTTTCACAGGCAATCAGCAATCAAAATAACTCCGTAAAAACAGTTCAAGGCTATATCGTAGGACAACCGACAGCAACAACGACCGTTCTAAAAAGCAATTTCCCAAATGACTATGCATTGGCGATAGCGGACAGTGCGAACGAAACGAATACCGCTAAAATGATCTATGTTCAAATACCAACTTCTTTCCGCACTTCTTACGGCTTAAAATCCAACCCTTCTTTAATGGGGAAAAGCATTAAAATAACAGGGTCTCTATCAGCCTACTTTTCACATCCAGGATTAAAAGATGGAACCGCCTTTACGATGGTAGGAGGAAATCCGGTCACACCGGAACCGAATCCATCAACAAATGGCTATTATGATGCGGCAATCGGAAAAACGGGTGCTGCTTTAAAAACAGCTTTGCATAATATTATTGATGATCATACAGAAATTTCGTATGCCAATGTGTGGACAGCCCTTCGCGAAACAGATGAGGATCCGAACAATCCGAACAATGTTATCCTTCTTTACACAGGGCGTTCTCAAAGCAAAATGTCAAACGGCGGAAATGCGAATGACTGGAACCGCGAGCATGTTTGGGCAAAATCCCACGGTGGGTTTGGCACATCAATGGGTGCGGGAACAGACTTGCACCATTTGCGTCCAACCGATGTCAGTGTCAACAGTACGAGAAGCAATCTTGATTTTGACAACGGCGGGAACGAACATTCAGAAGCATCCGGAAACTATTATGACTCCGATTCATGGGAACCAAGAGACAGTGTAAAAGGTGATGTCGCGCGCATGCTGTTTTATATGGCAGTTCGCTATGAAGGGGACAGCGGGGAAGTGGATTTGGAACTGAACAATAAAGTGAACAACGGCACAGCGCCTTACCACGGAAAACTCTCGGTGCTGCTTCAGTGGCACAAACAAGACCCGGTCGACAATTTCGAACGGAACAGAAATGAAATAATTTATACAGATTATCAGCACAACCGCAATCCCTTTATTGATCATCCCGAGTGGGCATCAGCTATTTGGGAATAAAATAACAAACAACACTCCCCTTTAAGTAAATTGAGTAAAGGGGAGTTTTTTTCTGCTTCATGTTATATAATTTGTGGAAGGGAGTGTTATAAATGGGCGAAATAGACATAAGTAAAGAGGCGATCGAAAAGGATTTGGCGTTGATTAAAACGTGTTTAAGACTCATTAATCAAGCGGTGGTTTTACGGGAACGCAGTGGCGAAACCTTCACCCCTTCTGAAAATGAAGAGTTACATAGATTAATATCCAAAATTGCTAAGGACTTAAATGAACTGAAAGTGAACATAAATTATGATACAAGGTAATGGAAGGACTTGGAGCGGTCTGAAATCCAGTCTTTTGCCTTAACGACGGCAACCAACTATAATGAAACGATAGATGGCTTTTAAAGGAGATTTTTTAATGAATACAAAAATGAATACACGATATAAAATTACACGTCATGACCAAGAAGGGAACCCGACGCTTAGCCTGCAGGAATGCCAAAACTTCTTTGCGACAAAATCGGATTTTGTTTATAGAGATTACTACAGTGTCACTCAAGACGGCGTTAATATGAAGATTAACGGCTACTTCTTTATGTGGCAAATAGAAGGTCTGGAAATTCCATTCCGTTTTTACGAGAACGAACTCTATGTTGCCGTATCACACCCGGCAGTAATGGATAAGACGAAGGAAGTAGCGCGCGGCTTGGAAGCGAATTACATTGAGGGGTAAATTCTAAAACAGACAGTGGGGACCGGGAATACGGGACCGACTGTTTATTTTATTTTGAAAAGGTAGGTTTTACAAATGAAGTTATTAATTTTAGGCGCAACAGGCCGGGTCGGAAGTCATTTAGTTAATAACGCGCTTCAGGACAACCATCTTGTAACGGTTCTCGTTCGTACACCGGAAAAAATCCAAATCGAGCATCATAATTTAACGGTTATTCAAGGGAATGTGCTTAATAAAAATGATATTGAGCAGGCGATGCATGGGGCAGATGTGGTAATGAGTGCACTGAATACTGATGGGGGAACGACGCTGACGGAATGCATGCCATTAATTATCGATGCGATGAAAAATGAAGGCATTAAACGGATCATCACAATCGGAACAGCCGGCATTTTGCAAAGTCGCGTAAGTCCTGAACTGTTGCGCTACCAGTCTAGTGAGTCAAAGCGGAAAATCACTCGTGCTGCAGAAGAACATCATAAAGTGTACGTATTGCTGGAGCATTCGGGACTTGACTGGACAATTGTCTGCCCTACCTATTTGCCTGACGGGGAACGGCTCGGGAATTACCGGACAGAACGAGATTTATTGCCGGTAGACGGAAGCCAAATTTCAGTCCCGGATACCGCGGACTTTGCCTATAGTTTATTGCAAAGCGGTGACTTTATAAAAGCACGTGTGGGGATCGCGTACTAACCTAATTTGGCTGAAATCATTTTGAAAATACCGATGCCTGTAAGCTTCAATGTCATTTTTTCATTATGAGACAAGCTCTTCTCAACGTAAACACACAGATTGTCGATTTGAAATTCATTATAATTATGAACGTCTTTCGGCTTCCCTAAATGCGTCATCAATTCCTGGACGGGCGGGGCACAGCAAGCGTTCACCGAAATAGTTTTTACGGAAACAGGCTTGCCTTTAGCCTGCATCCATTTTTTCGTAGTTGCATCGAGTTCGATTTGCATGAAAGGTTCCTCGCTTTCGTAGAAAAGTTCTAATATAACGGCTCAATGTTCTAATAAATTTAAAAATGTTCTAATAAAACTGCGATCTTCTAATATATATGTACGATCTTCTAATAAGTGTTCCCGATGTTCAAATATGTGCGGCGGATGATCTAATAAACCTCAGTGAAGTTCTAATATAGCGAAAAATCTTCTAATATCCACCATATCATAAATCCCAAAATATAAAAGAAACAAAAAACGAACGATTCACACTCGTTCGTTTTCATCGTTTATGAAGACAAAATATTTTCAGCCAAAACGCGCTGCACCGCATAAATATTTGTCGCTTTGTTAAACTTCTTTTGCAGAGGAACACTATTGCCCGAAATCCAAATTTTCAGCTCTGCATCCAAATCGAATGTTCCGGCTGTTTCAATCGAAAAATTCGTAATGCTTTTATACGGAATGGACATGTACTCCGTTTTCTTGCCGGTCATCCCTTGCTTATCAACGAGGATCAAGCGTTTGTTTGTAAAAATAAACGTATCGCGAATTACTCTAAAAGCGTGCTTGACCACTTCATTACTCGTAATAATTTCGGCTACCTCTTTTTGAACATCTTCTGGCTTCAATTCACTTGCATTGCCCATCAACCCATCAAAAATACCCACTCTAATCACCTCATCTGTTTATCTCCATTATTTTTACCATTGCGTTAAAAGATATACTTAAAAACGATTGAGTTTATACCAAAATATTAATTTTGACAATTTTCTATTAAAATGAGTAAAAATATGTGAGTTGGGTATTAATGCTGTATACCAAATTTAAAGGAGGTATTCTATATGAATCACTTGAAAGCTTTGGTTATTAAATTTGTGATGATTGCGGCGGTTTTAGGTATTATTCTTGCAGGGATTTTTGATTTCGCATTTAGCGACACTTTAGTAATCAGTTTAGTGTTAACACTTTTGGCTTATGTTGTAGGGGATTTAGGAATTTTCCAAAATGCCGGTGCCCGCGCAGATCAGGATAAAAGAAATATCGTCGCAACGTTATCGGATGTACTTCTAGCAGCGATTGTTATTTACTTTATGGGGCTAAGCTTTGCTGAAAACAGTGAAAGTATTGTAGCAGCAGCGATTGTATCCGCTGTAGTCATCGGTTTAGGAGAATGGTTCTTCCACAAATATATTGATCGACATGTATTTGATCGTGCCGATGCAACAGATGCTCAAAGAGAATATTAATAGTTTTGTAGTAGCGCTTTCCAATAAGGAGAGCGCTATTTTTACATAATAAAAACACGGAAATTAATCCGTGTTCAATGGCTTTATTTTCGAGTTGTTGTTGTTTCCCACATATCTTTCAGCCAAGCGTCAAACTGTGCACCTTTTTCGCCTTCGTATGTGTTGTAAATATCGATACGCATTTTTTCTAATTTTACCTTGAAGTCCTCATACGAGTGGTCCGCAGGTAAGCTCTTCTTAATACGTTTGAAAATTTTGCGCAAGTCTTTAAATAATTCGCCTTTAGGTGCTTCCGACGGCTCAACTTGCTGACCCATTTTCTTTAATTGTTTCGCAGCAGCATCACGAACTTTCGTTACTAAATCCGCTTTTGCCACATATTGCAATATTTTGATTGATTCATCCGCTTTAATTTTCGCAAGTTCCTGAACTGCTTCTAAACGTGCTTCCCAGTCTGCTGTACGATTTACGGCCTTCTTTAATTCACTGAAGTTCTCAGGTAATTGTTGTGCTGATTCTTGATTTTGTTGACTCATTATTTTATCTCCTTTGTCATTGCCTTACTAGCAATGATCCGCTCCATCTATTATAGCATGAAAGCGAGGCAAATACTCGTTCTAGTAGATTGCGGATCCGATGGCAGTGAGGCTGATTTTCTAATAAAGTTCTCCATTGTTCTAATATCTCAAAAAATGTTCTAATAAAAGTGAGATGTTCTAATATAAATCTTATTTTTTCTAATAAGTGCTCCAACTATTCAAATAAAGCACACAAATGTTCTAATATCCTGTTCATCTCTTCTAATAAGTACCCAAACTCTTCTAATAAAACTCGCACCCGCGTCCAAGCAAGCCAAAAAACAGAGCTTCTCCCTCAAAAAACGCCTGACAAACCGAGATTTTCTAATAAAGCACCCCGATGTTCTAATAACCGACCCAACTCTTCTAATATATACACGAACACTTCTAATAAAACCCGCACCTGCATGCAAGCAAGCCCCAAAATAGAGCTCCCTTCTTAAAAAAACAAGATCTTCTAATAAAGCTTACCGATGTTCTAATAACCAACCCAACTATACCCGAACTTTTCTAATAAAACCCACCACCCCACAACCTCAAACACGAAATCTCAGCTCATTTCAGTTAAACTCTTACTAAGCAATAGACAAAGGAGGAGTTCAACCAATGTTCCAAAACAAAACCGTAATCGTAACAGGGGCCGCGCAAGGAATCGGGCGCGCTGTCGCAACCCATTTTGCAAAGGCCGGAGCCAACGTTGTCATCGCAGATATTGGACATGACTTAGGTGTCCAGCTGGCAGGCGAACTTCAAAAAGAAGGCTACTCCGCCATTTTTGCTGAGACGGATGTGCGCAGTGAAGAGAGCGTGCGTCAATTGATGGAGATGGCTGCCGCCCGTTTTGGTGAAATTCATATTCTGATCAATAATGCAGGAAAAGGAAAATGGATTTCTCCGCTGGAATTATCGCTCGAAGACTGGGATGACGTCATCAATACGAATTTGCGCAGTGTCTTTTTATGCTCGCGTGAAGCGGCAAAGCGAATGAACAGCGGCGGGGCGATCATTAATCTCGCTTCAACGCGTGCGGTCATGTCCGAACCGAATTCCGAAAGCTATGCCGCATCAAAAGGTGGGATCCTCGCCCTGACACATGCATTGGCAAGTTCGTTCAGTAAGCTGAACATTACAGTAAACAGCATTTCACCGGGCTGGATTGAAACAGGGGATTATGATGCCCTTAGACCGGTCGACCATAACCAGCATTTTTCCAACCGTGTCGGCAAACCGGATGATATTGCCCGCGCCTGTCTGTATTTAGCGAATCCGGAGAATGATTTTATTACCGGAACGGATTTGACAATCGATGGCGGCATGACGAAGAAAATGATTTATGAAGAATAATAGATGAACCCTAATGGCGCTTTCCTGCAAGAAGGAGCAGCGCCATTTCCATTAATAACATATTCATGTCAATTTCCAATTAAGGAAATTGGCATTTTTTATCTGCATTTTTCAAGATTTCTAGCCTTTATTGACTAATAGTTCTAAATTTAAAAATAGTTCAGAAAATAAAGATTGTTTTTATAATTACCCTGTTATAATATAAAACGTATTAAATAACTAGGGATTAATAGTGGAGGCATTTAGCATGAAAAAATTATTATCAATCGTTACATTATCAGCACTTGTTTTAGCAGCATGCGGTGGCGATAAAACAGAGGAAAACGCAAGCGAGGCAAAAAATAAATTAGAGGAAATCCAGGCAGATGGCAAAATTCAAATCGGTCTTGAAGGAACATTTCCTCCATTCAGCTTCCATGATGAATCAGGTGCACTAACTGGCTTTGAATATGAAATTGCTGATCAAATCGCAAAAGACCTTGGTGTGGAAGCAGAATATGTGGAAACAAAATGGGATTCATTAATTGCAGGTTTAGATACGGATAAATACGATTTCGTTATTAACAACGTATCGATTACAGATGAGCGTAAAGAAAAGTACGATTTCTCAACGCCGTATATGAAATCGGAAGCGGTTGTTGCGGTACATACAGATAACACGGAAATTAAAGAGCCGGCTGACATGGACGGCAAAAAATCTTCACAAACAATTACAAGTAACTTTGCCCGCGATGCAGAAGCGCTTGGTGCAGAAGTAGTCGCAACAAATGATTTGATGAGTTCAATCGAGCTTGTTGTACAAGGCCGTGCAGATGGAACAATCCATGACCGCGTGACATTCCTGACATACTTGCAGGAACAGCCGGATACAAAATTGAAAGTGCTGGACGGTGCGATCAATTCAACTGATATCGCATTAATTTTAAATAAAGAAAACGATGAGTTCCGTGAGAAGTTAAATGAAATTATTAAAGAACGTACAGAAGACGGTACATTCGAAGCAATTTCGGAAAAATATTTTGGTGAAAATGTTATTTCAAACAACTAATGGAAAGGTCGTTTCGGCGGCCTTTTTTACATGGATTTAACTTTAGAAAGGGGTGTTAGTGGATGAGTAGAGAAATGGATATTTTACTTAACTCAATCTGGCCGATTTTAAAAGCAGGACTTCTTGTTACCATTCCGCTATCGCTCATTGCCTTTGCCATCGCATTAGTCATCGCAGTCGTAACGGCACTGGCGAGAATCTCGAACTACAAAGTATTGCGCTGGATTTTCGGTACGTATGTCTGGGTATTCCGTGGTACGCCACTATTGGTGACATTGTTTATCGTATTCTTCGGGCTTCCGAAAGTGGGGATTACCCTTGATGCATGGACAGCGGCGATTATTACTTTCTCACTGAATACAGGTGCCTATGCATCCGAATCGATCCGGGCTTCGATTTTGGCTATTCCAAAAGGACAATGGGAAGCAGCGGAATCTCTCGGGATGACGTACTGGCAAATGATGCGACGAGTAATCGCACCGCAGACCGTCCGAATTTCATTGCCGTCAGTGGCCAATGATTTTATCGATTTGGTGAAAGGGACATCTTTAGTTGCAAGTATCACACTTGCCGATCTATTCATGGTCGGACAGCAAATTACCGCACGTACATATGAGCCGCTTATGATTTATTCACTTTGTGCGGTCATCTATTTAATTTTCATTAGTATTCTGATGGTCATTCAAAGCCGCCTGGAAAAATACGCATCGAAGTATGTGTAAGAGTGGCAAATGAAGCGCTAGAAGGGAGGGCTTATTATCGTACAATTTCAGCAAATGTCGAAATTCTTTGGTGAGAACGAGGCATTAAAAAATATCAATTTAACATTTCATGAAGGCGAAACAACGGTTATTTTAGGTCCATCCGGTTCAGGGAAATCAACGCTGCTGCGCTGTATCAATTTATTGGAGCGACCTGAAAAAGGGATTTTGACAGTCGGTAATCAAAAAGTTGAACTGGACAAGCCGATTTCCCAAAAGAACCTGCTTTCGATTCGCCAAAATACGGCGATGGTATTCCAAAGCTTCAATCTGTTCCCGCATATGAAAGTGCTTGAAAATGTGATGGAAGGTCCGGTTACCGTTTTAAGAAAAGACAAAGCGGCTGCAAGACAAAAGGCACAGCAATTATTGGAGAAGGTTGGCCTGAGCCATAAAACAGACCAGTATCCATCACAACTTTCCGGCGGGCAGCAGCAGCGTGTCGCCATCGCAAGAGCATTGGCAATGGAGCCACAGTTTTTACTGTTCGATGAGCCGACGAGTGCACTGGATCCCGAGCTTGAAGGGGAAGTGCTGAAGGTGCTGAAAAATTTGGCCGAAGAAGGCAAGTCGATGATTATCGTGACGCACAACCTGAATTTTGCGCGCGAAGTGGCAGACCGGATTTTATTTCTGGAAAATGGTGAAATCGGCTATGACGGCGTAACCGAAAACTTCTTTACAGCGAACAACAATGATCGGATTCAACAATTTATCAAATCGATGCAATTTATCTAACTAGGGGGATTCAACCATGACAACAGAGAAAACGAATGTAGAGAGCTTTGATTTAGACCATACGAAAGTAGTGGCACCATACGTACGCCTTGCCGGTACGAAAACAGGAGCGAAAGGCGATGTCGTGACAAAATACGATATCCGCTTCAAACAGCCGAACAAAGCACATATGGAAATGCCGTCACTGCACTCTTTGGAGCATTTAATGGCCGACCGTATCCGCAACCATAGTGAAGATGTCGTTGATTTATCGCCAATGGGCTGCCAAACAGGCTTCTACCTGGCATTACTGAACTACAATGATTATGACGGCGTATTAACGATTATTGAAAATACACTGCAAGATGTACTGAAGGCAGAGTCTGTTCCAGCATGTAATGAAGTACAATGCGGCTGGGCAGCAAGCCATAGCTTAGAAGGCGCAAAAGCATTAGCTGAAGAATTTTTAGCAGGCCGTGCTGAATGGCATATCGTGTTCGGTGAATAATTGATGAAGCAAGTCTCCTGGGAGTGTAAACTCGCGGGAGACTTTTTAATGTTCTAATAAAAGGTCAAATTGTTCTAATATATTTTGGAAACTTCTAATAAAAGTGCAATCTTCTAATAAAACGGATAGATGTGCTAATAAGTCGTCCAGTTGTTCTAATATCACCCGCAGATCTTCAAATATCCTTCCCCGAAGTTCTAATATATGTCCCAATTGTTCTAATAAAATCCAAAACCGCCCACCTAACTCGAGTTATTCTAATAAACCCCGCCAATGTTCTAATAACCGATCTAACTCTTCTAATATCCACCCCAAATCTTCTAATAAAATCAGCACCCGAACCCGACCTATGAATTTCAGGAATGTAACGTATTCTTTTTCACTATTTTATTTAATGAAAGGAAAATTGTATACTGACATAGGAAATTTATATCTGAATTTTGTTTATTTTAGTAAGTATTATTTCATGGGAATTTTATAAAAGTGAACGAGTCTTTAGTAATTACTTGAAAGGATGATTTAAGAAACAGTCTGCACAAATTGAAATACATATTACAAATTTAATAAGGAAGGAACATGTAATTTGTTTAACTTTAAAATTCTCAAACCAAAACTCATATTAGCATTTGCATTATTTTTATTAGTACCATCCATTGCGATTGGTGCGACTGCCGCATTTATAGCAAAAGGTACTATCAAGGAAGAGTATTACAATACGATCGACAAAAACTAGGATTACTCAATACAACGATTAACAGTTTGATGGAAGATAAAATGGAGAATGTCGACTTTTTATCGAACGAAATCCGAAGCAGTGAAGAGATTGAAAAAGTCTTGAATCAATATGTTGAACTGAACGGAGACGTGGAATCAGCCTTTCTTGGCAGGGAAGATGGATCGGTGACAATTGCGCCGTACATGGCAATGGATAAAGACTTTGATGTTACGGACCGCGCCTGGTACCAGGATGCCATCGCCAACAATGGACAGGCGGTAATTTCAGATCCCTACATTTCTACGAGCAGTAATAATGTAGTTGTAACGATCTCGAAAAGCGTTGCCGGCGGGGTAGTCGGTATTAACTTGAAATTGAGCCATATTGCCGAAATTACAGGCCAGATTAATGTCGGCGAAGAGGGCTATGCAGTATTGCTTGATAGAAACGGAGAATATATCGTCCACCCGGAAGAGGAGACAGGTACTGCCCTTGGTGAATCGTTTTACGAAGTATTTTACAATAATGACGCAAGCATGATTGAGTACGATTATTTCGGTGATGAAAAAGTAGTCCGCTTTATTACGAATGAACTGACGGGCTGGAAATTAGGCGGCAACATGTATCTTCAGGAAATTGATGATGCCGCAGCCCCTATTGTTAAAGCAACCATTATCGTTATTTTAATAACAGTTATTGTCGGTGTGCTATTCATCTTTATTCTGATCCGTTCTATTATTAAGCCGATTGCGGAATTAAAAGAAAAAGCGATGATGATCAGTGACGGCGATCTGACGCAAACGATTGAAGTGAAAACGACCGATGAAATTGGACAGTTGGGTCAAGCGTTCGCGGATATGCAGGAAAGCCTGAAATCCCTCATCCAAAAAATTGAGCAAAATGCGGAACTTGTCGCTGCCTCAGCAGAACAGTTGTCGGCGAACTCCGAAGAGACGACTGCTGTGACACATGTGACACAGGAAGTTTCTACGTCGATTCAGCAAGTATCGGTAAGCGCGGAAAAGCAAAAGGACAGTGTCGATACAAGTGTCCATGCATTCGAAGAAATAACGGAGGGCGCTGTACAAATCGCGAATTACTCGGCGCAAGTTTCAGCCCTGACAAATGAAACGACGAAACAGGCCTATGATGGCGGCCAGTCTGTTGAAAATATCGTCAATCAGATGAAATCGATCAATCAGTCGGTCATTGCGTCCCATCAAACGATCCAGTCATTAAATGAACGTTCAAAACAGGTGAATTCGATTTTAAATATTATTACGGGAATTGCTGAACAGACAAACTTGCTTTCATTAAATGCCTCGATTGAAGCGGCACGAGCAGGCGAACACGGGAAAGGTTTTGCGGTTGTCGCCAATGAAGTGAAGCAACTGGCAAATCAGTCTCATCAGTCAACGAAGGATATTTATGAAATCATTTCAGCGATTCAGAATGACACAGAAAATACGGTCTCGATTATGGACCGCATTTCGCACGAAGTAGAAAACGGTGTGGAGGTTTCCAACGAAGCATTGGCGAAGTTCTCTACGATTATCGAAAGCATGGAGCAAGTAACGCCGCAAATAGAGGAAGTATCGGCAACAGCACAGCAAGTGTCTGCATCGATTCTCGAAACATCTTCCAGCGTAAAAGAAATGGCATTATTTGCGCAAGACAATGCTGCGATTTCAGAAGAAGTAGCCGCATCTTCAGAACAGCAGCTCATCGCTATTGAAGAAATTTCATCATCAGCACAAGCTTTAACGGAATTGGCACAGGAATTACAGCTCGTTATCGCGAAATTTAAATATTAAACAAAAGGCATCTTCTAGTTAGGAGATGCCTTTAAATAGGTAGAAAAGTTCGCGGAAAAGGTTAAAATAGGCTAAATTGAAGTGGAGTAAATTTGATTTCAGAAGGGGAAGGGTACAATGAAAAGCGCAAAACCATTTTTAATGTTTCAAGGCGGCGTTGCAGAAGAAGCAATGAACTTCTACACATCCGTAATCGAGGATGCGGAAATTACGAGCATTGTCCGCTATGGAGCAAACGAAGGCGGAGACGAAGGAACAGTCATGCAAGCAACTTTTTCGATTAAAGGTCAGGAATTTATGTGCATTGACAGTAATTTGAAACATGAATTTGACTTCACCCCGTCGTTTTCTATTTTTATTACATGTGATACAGAAGAGGAAACCGACTATCTGTATGAAAAACTGCTTGAAGGCGGCCATCCGCTAATGCCAATCGGGGATTACGGTTTCAGTAAGAAATTCGGCTGGATCAATGACCGTTACGGCGTGTCATGGCAGATTAATTTAGCTTAATGAAATGAGCCGGGTGTCATGCGTTGATTGATACCCGGCTTTTCATTTTCTAATAAAGGTCTGAGTTGTTCTAATATATTTTAAAATCTTCTAATAAAAGTGAGATGTTCTAATATAAGTATCGGTTGTTCTAATAAGTCTGTCATATTTTCTAATATCGTCCACTGATTTTCAAATATCTTGCCCATATGTTCTAATAAACGCTCAAATCTTCTAATAAAATCGATACAATAATACAAAAAATTCTCTAGCAAAAAATTGTTCTAATAACCCACCCAAATGTTCTAATAACCACCGAAAATCTTCTAATAAAACCGCCCCCAACCTCAGCGACTCACCCCGCATTAAGCATCCCGCCAAACGCCCGGTTTCTCACCATCACTTTCAGCAAACCATAGCCTAAAATTGCACCCGCAAACGAACTCATCATAAAGGCCGGGACAAAACCGAACAGCGCCGCTTCCTGACCTAAAAATAATATCGCAATCGGATAAGTAGCCATTGCACCAAGCAACCCTGTCCCGACCACTTCACCCAAAGCGGCAAACGCCAGCTTCTTCGTTTTCGCAAACAACAATGCCGCGAGAAGGGCACCAATCATGCTACCAGGGTAAGCAAATAGACTGCCTGTCCCCATCAAGTTTCTTAACGTCGATGTAAGAAACGCCTGCAATACCGCATACCAAGGACCGAGAAGTACGGCCGAGACGACATTGGCAAAATGCTGTATCGGAAAAATTTTCGCGAATCCTAATGGGATATACACCATACTGCTGAGAATCGTTGTAATCGCTGCGATAATCGCGGAGTATGTAAGCTTTCTCGTTTTATTCATTTCAACCATCCATCCTTTACATTAATTTTTGCAACAAAAAAACCACTTTCAATGAAGAAAGTGGTATCGTAGCCTATAAAAAAAATAAAAATAGGGAATCGACACTACTTTCCTACGCTAGTATTACCTAGATCAGGTGCAAAGGGTACTTCTCAGCCAAAAGGCGCCCCTAGTAGTTTGACGAGCAGATTATCTGCTTCCAATATTAGGTTAATTTCACAATTATCATAACATGACCACTTCACAATGCAAGCACTTTTTTGAAACTTACTCCCTTTGACCGAGTGCAATCACTGCTCATATCCGCCGCCATAATTAGCGGGCTGGGCGTGCTGCCAAGGGTTTGGCGGACCGATGAAAGTATTAGGTCGGACAGGTGCAACTGCCTGCTGCCACAGATTTTCATTCATGCCATAAGTATGGGCCATAATATTTGCCGGTGTCAGCTTAAGCAGGTCGGAACCTAAAATCACTTCCGGTGTCGGAGCATTAAAAATGGCTAGCAGATGCGTATTATTTTGCGTAGCAACTTCATAATGCCACCAGCCTTGAGGAACGTTTGCCACTTGACCGGGGCTAATCGGAAAATGCAACAGCTGTTTCGTGAATGGATTCAAGATCGAAACAATCGCCCTTCCCGTAATACAGTAAACAAGTTCCGCCGCATTTTGATGATAGTGCGGCTCAATGACATTATTGGCACTCAAATAAATATCGAGCAGCGATATATTATCCAGCGTATTCAACTGGTTCACGCCAAGCAGGTTGATAAAATTATGCTGATCTTTAACAAACAACGCATTTTTATTAATATCGAATGTAAACTGCGGTTGCGCCGCTGTATAATCATGATTCGAATTCAATCGTTCACCTCTTTTATTATTGCTGTTAAAGTATGCAAAAAATTACCTTTTCGTGCCTATAAGGAAATAATCCAAGTGAAAATTAACAGACACAATGTAGGACCACACATAAAAATTTCTCCAAAGTGGGCAGCCATGACTCGTTCATAACTTAGCTCAGCTTTACGGAAACCGAAGAAATCCCCATGATTAATTATATAAATAAACGTACTCATCACCATGAGTGCGGACATAACAGATGCACTGATCGGCAAAGTAGTGACGTAGTACGGATTACCGCCAACATCCATATGGAGCGGAATATTCCACTGTTTACTCAAAATAAAACTCCCGATGACGAGAATAAAAAGAATAAGCGAAATATTAAACGGATGTTTCCGGTAATCGATCAGCTCCAGCATTTAACCGGATAATTCGCCATAAGCCACCTGTTCAAAGCGTCTCGATTATCAACTGTCCGTGAAGTTTCACGGTACGCAGTGAAACGGCTCATGACAAATGCGCCTGCTACAATGACTAACCCGATTGTAAAAATAACATAAGAAGCTTTCGGATAAACCGTGACATTATCATAATTAAAGATGATCCAGTTCCCGCTTATGGCGGTAATCAATATCCCGATAAACATCATATATAAAGCGAAGTTTCTCATCCATCCACCTCCAATTTATATATTCTACGACTACAGGCTGGAAATAGTTTCAATACAATGCATCTCGAAAACTTCTAATATCGTCCTGCATTGTTCTAATAAACAAAAAAATTTTCTAATAAAAGTGCGAACTTCTAATAAATCAGTGAGTAGTTCTAATAAACAGCCGCCATCTTCAAATAAAGCACTCCGATGTTCTAATACCCTGCGAACATTTTCTAATAACCATCTCAACGATTCTAATAAAAGCACAAAAGCGACCACACACTCCTACTGTGCAGTCGCTTTTTTCAAAATAAGCTGCAGTATTTCATTGGCACAAATCGCATCCGCATCAGCTGTATGATGGTTAAGGAGCGGAATGTTATACGTTTCAGCAATGACATTCAAATTATTTTTCGGGCTGTTCAAATACTTGCGCGCAAGCAGTACCGTACACGCAGCCGGATTCGTTGGACGAATGCCATTCCTGAAAAACTCGAGCGCGAGAAAGCTGTACCAGTCAAACCCGATATGGTGACTGACAATCGGCATATCACCTAAAAAATCTTTAAAGGCGCGAATGACTGGGGAGATCGTTTGCTCATCTTTCACGCGTTCATTCGTAATCCCGTGAATATGTGAATTTTTGATCGGTTTTTCCGGATTCACAAACCGATGAAAAAGGTCCACCGTCTCTCCGTTACGTATTTTCAGCGCAGCAATTTCTACGATTTTATCACCCCTGGCAGCAGAGCCTCCCGTTGTTTCAATATCGACGACAACATATTCAGGTGCATGCTCCAACAATTCCACCATCTCCGCAATCTTTAAGCGCGGGCTGTATGTTGTAATAAACTTTCTCAAATACTGCGCCGCGAGCTTCGTATTGTAATAATGACCATAGCGTGTTCGAGCAATATAACCGTGCTGTTCCAGTTCATCAATTGCTTCTGGCACATAGCTTGCGGCCAATTCTTCCCGTTTGGCAAAGCCCACAATCGAGCACGTAATCATGATGCGAATATGCAGTCGTTTGATGTCCATAAATTCACCTCTTTATTGGAACATTTGTTCTATAATTGAACCATATTTAAACGTAATAATAAATAAAAAGCTGACCACTGCGTAACAACAATCAATTATCAGTCGATATCCTTCATTACCCCAAATTGGCAGGAAGTTTTTCCAAAGAATAAACAGGGAACGGATTACCAACAATGTTACTCATATAAAAGGAGATGGATGGAATGACAAACTCGGTACCGAAGGAAGAAGGGCTAGATAACAGCCTGAGCCTTTTGAGGGAAGGTTATCTTTATATTTTAAACAGGCGTCAAAGCTTCCAGTCAGACGTATTTGAAACGAGGCTGCTAGGTAAAAAGGCGATCTGTATGGGCGGGAAAGAAGCGGCGGCAGTATTTTATGACAACAGCAAATTTAAAAGAGAAGGTGTTGCGCCAAACCGTGTTGCCGAAACATTGTTTGGGAAAAAGGGTGTGCAAACATTGGATGGCGATGCCCATAAGCACCGTAAACAAATGTTCATGTCGCTCATGTCCCGCGAACGACTTCAAATACTGAATGAAATCCATGCGAAACAATGGGAATCCGCATTGGACAAGTGGCATCAGATGGACGAAATCGAACTATACGAAGAGACTCTGGAAATTATGTGCCGTACTGCCTGTGAGTGGGCGGGTGTGCCGGTGAAAGAAGAGGAAATCAAGAAACTGGCGGACGATTTACGGGCAATGTTCGAATCGGCAACGGCTGTCGGGCCATCACATTGGGCGGGCAGACATGCGCGCAACCGAGTGGAAAAATGGATAGGCGAACTGATCGATGAAGTACGCGATGGGAAATTAAGTCCCGAAGAAGGAACAGCATTGCACGAATTTTCGTGGCATCGTGACCTTGAAGGAAATCTTCTTGATACAAAAGTAGCCGCTGTGGAAGTCATCAATATTTTACGACCGATCGTCGCGATTTCTGTTTACATCAACTTTTCGGCGCTTGCTGTTCATCATTACCCGGAAGAGCGTGAGAAACTGAAATCCGGTGACGGGAAGCTGGCGCAGATGTTTGTGCAGGAAGTGCGTCGTTTTTATCCGTTCTTCCCATTTGCCGCAGCAGAAGTGAAGGAACAGTTTACATGGAACGATTACACGTTTGAAGAAGGAACACTAACATTGTTGGACCTGTACGGCACAAATCATGACACGAAGATTTGGGAGAACCCTGACGTATTTCAGCCGAGCCGATTTGAAAACTGGGATGACAGTCCGTTCAGCTTTATCCCGCAAGGTGGTGGTGACCACTATTTAGGCCACCGCTGTGCTGGGGAATGGGTAACGATCGAAGTGATGAAAGTGAGCCTCGATTTTTTAGTGAACCGAATGACGTATGATGTGCCGGAGCAGGATTTGAGCTACAGTAAAGTAAGCATTCCAAGTCTCCCAAGCAGCAAAGTAATCATCAAAAATGTTCAGCGTCAATAAAATAACTTCGGTAAAACTTGCAGCCAATCGATACAACGGCTGCAAGTTTTTTATTTGTTTACAATGCAGAAATTTGAACTGTAACTTTTTTGTAACGCTTTCCATAGGAGTTGGCTATATAATAAACTTATTCCAGAAAACGGTTAAAGCCAGCGTTAGTTAGGGGTGCGTATGCACATGAGAAAAGGCATTGGATGGATAACGATTTGTATGATCACATTGCTTGTGGGATGCGATCTTGTAAAATCTCCAAATGAGTTGATTACTTCACCACAGCAGCAAGACGAGCAAAAAAGAAATTTGGAACAACAGCTAAAAGTACTGTTGCCTCCTTCCAGTGAACTCGTCACACCGGTGCAAAACGACAAAAATCAATCTGTTTTTATCGAGGATCTGGACGGTGATGGACGGCAAGAGGCGATTGTCTTATACAAAAATCCGCAACAGAAATCGCAAGTTCATGTCATGGTTTTACAAGAAGAAGATAATGAATGGCACGAAACGGCGAAGGTTGAACCAAATGGGCAGGCAATCGATTATTTTGGTCTCCATGACTTGGATAAAGACGGTGTAATGGAAGTAGTAGTCGGTTTAGGCGACAGTGAGTTTGAAACAAAAAAACAGATGATGATTTATATTTGGCAGGACAGGACCTTGAAAAAGACGGTCGAACGCAGTTATGAAGGGCTTGATATTTCATATTACAATACGGATGAAAGATTGGAACTTCTACTTGTGGATGGGGAAAGAAGAGCTTCGTATACCGCTGAATTATTTCACTATGAATTGGGCGATTTAGTGTCCCTATCTGCAGTTTCTTTAAACAGCTATGCATTTCATCAGCAGATAAAGAGTGGAAAACTAAATGACGGGAATCATGCATTATATATCGATAGCGCAATCGGCGTGAACGCGATGCTAACTGAAATTATTGCCTATGACGGAACAAAACTGATAAAAGTAGGTGCTGAGCATGGCGATCTCGCATTCAAAGCGCTGCCATTATACAGTACGGATTTGAATGATGACGGCATAATGGAAGTCGGTGAAACCTATTTGCCGGAAGGATGGGGAGAAGAGGATTCAACTGAAACCCCGTACATCGTGCGCTACGTTACCTATTCCATCAACGGTACTTCTAAAAAAGTAACAGAACGGGCTACCAACCTTGAACATACTTTTTATATAGATATTCCGGAAAAATGGCACGGAAAACTGACCATTAAGTCGATAGAAAACGGCATACAACTTGTATCAATTGCAAACAATGATCTGCTGTTTGAAGTGAAGTGGGCGGATAAAGAAATACCAAATTCCGCTCATACAATAGTAGAAGAAACGAAAGACATGATTTATTATACGACGATAGAAGAACACCCGGATTTTCCTGTTGAATCATTTCATTTGGAACAATACGAGTTGTAAGCGAGGGCAAATATGACAAACATCCTAGTAGTTGAAGATGAACTATCCATTCGCAGTTTTGTCTCATTAAGTTTGAGAAAGAAAGGCTACGAAGTGACGGAAGCCGAATCAGGCGAACAAGCATTACAGTTATTTCAAAATAGAAGTTTCGATGTTGTATTGCTCGATTTAATGTTGCCGGGAATCGATGGATTTACAGTCTGCCAGGAGATCAGGAAAGTAAATCAAAAAGTAGGCATCATTATGATTACGGCCAAAACACAAGAGAAGGATAAACTAGAGGGCCTTGTAATAGGGGCAGATGATTATTTATGTAAACCATTTAGTCTGCAGGAATTGGAAGTGAGAATTTTTTCGCTTCTACGGAGAATAAATGTCGCTGACGTGGCAACACCCAATCTGACCGATTTGCTGATTTCCGGACACTTTAAAATGGATGTGAAAAACAATCAATTTTACTGTTCTGATGAGGTAGTGAAGCTTACACCGACTGAGTTCTCTCTTCTGCATTTTCTAATGGCACATCCAAACGAATTGTTTACAAGGGATGAGTTATTGGATGCGGTATGGGGCGAAAACTATGTAGGCGAGTTAAAAGTAGTGGATGTCAATATAAGACGGATTCGCCAGAAAGTCGAAAAAGATCCCTCCTCCCCAATGTATTTATGTACTGAATGGGGACGCGGATACCTTTGGAAGGTTAACGAATGAAACGGAAAGTCATTCTTTATTTCATGATTATCATCATTTTGACGTTAAGTCTTGTGATGGCGGTATTTTGGGGTGCCATGACAAAGTATTATTACCAAGGAATCGCCAATACGTTTGAACAGCATGTGGAAACGATCCATCCTAGATGGGCCAATGAAATGGAGCTGACATCTGACAGAATAAAAGATTTCAGTGACTTCATTATAAAAAGCTTTGCGTTTGATGGTGCGGAACTGCAGCTTTTAAATAGAGATGGTGAACGGATTCAATCTTCTACAGGATTTTATGAAGACATTAGCTATCCGGTTGATTCGAATCTCTTTTCTTCCTTTAGCCCCTATTATGAAAAGGAAGAGTTCGAGCAGACGGAAGAGAAAATTTTAGCCACGTATATCCCGCTGATTCTGAAAGAGAAAGTAATAGGCGTACTCCGTTATTCTACATCCTTAACAGAGACCGATCTTCTCATTCAAAGCCTGTTAGGATACGGCATCTTACTTTGTCTCGGGGTTGCGGCAATTGTTTTTCTTGTAGCCCTCCAGCTTGCCCAGTCAATTGTGAAGCCATTTAATGAAATCATTCAATTTACAGAGACAATGGCGAAAGGTCACTTCGAGAAAAGAATTAAGGAAGAGTATCCGGATGAATTAGGCGAAATGTCAAAAACGCTGAATTATATGGCGGATGAGATTGTTAAAACGGATCAGCTGAAAAATGATTTCATCTCTTCAATTTCGCATGAACTTCGGACACCGCTTACTGGAATAAAAGGGTGGGCTGAAATGCTGGAGTCACCTCAAGGATTAACGGAAAAGGAAATCAACTTTGGTTTACGGATGATCAACAGTGAATCCGACCGCCTCATTAAATTGGTGGAGGATCTTTTGAATTTCTCAAGATACGAGTCAAACCGTATTGAGCTGCACCCGACAAAGTTTGCCTATGCGACACTAGTCGAAGAAGTGGCATTACAGTTGCAAAGTAAAGCGAATGAAAAAAATATCAGTATGAAGCTTAACACTGCGCCAGTTTCTATTTACGCCGATGTGGATAAAATCAGGCAAGTTTTATTGAATACTCTTGAAAATGCAATTAAATTTTCGCCTCATGACAGCGAAATTCTGATCAAACAGTACGAGTTGAACGGGAAGGCGATTTGCATTATTCGGGATAAAGGAATTGGAATAAAGGAAGAGCAGTTACAGCATATTATGAATTCTTTTTATAAAGCTGATGTGAAATCCGTTGGTGCCGGCCTTGGGTTAGCGATTTCACGCACGATCATTTTAAAACATGGCGGGACAATCGAAGTAAACAGTGCATACGGAAAAGGTACGGAAGTTTGTATTGAATTGCCGTTGAAAAGTAGCCTGGAATAGAGAGAAGGAAAACAACATGAAGAAACTTGTAGGAATGTTTACGGCCTGCTTATTGCTGGCCGGCTGCGGTACCGAAAGTGAGGAGCAAATAAAAGACAAAGTCATTGTAGCGATAGAAAATGCGGAATATGAAGAAGCGTTAACATTGATCGAGGAAAATAGCATAACCGATGAAAAGACGAAAGCTTTATCTGCACAACTTCAGGAATTTGAAGAAGTGAAGGATGCAAAGAATCAGGCCGATTGGGACCGTGTTTTGGAAAAAGCACACCCGCTGCTGGATAATCCTGAATTGGACAACAGTTTGAAAAAAGAGCTGGAAAACATGATTACAGAAGCCGAAACGGAAATTAATAATAGCATCAGAGAAAGCTTTGAGCAAAATTCCGCGAGCGGGGACGAAGAAGGGAACCCACCACCTGGAGAACCCGAAGATCCTACTACCAGCTTGAAGGAAAAGTACCTCGCTAAATTAGCGGAAGTAGAAAAAAGTGTGAAAGAATATGATGGAGCTTTCAATCAAGGGATTCAAGTCGAAATGACAGCAGCGCAAGGAGAAATATTCTCGAAGTGGGATCAGCTTTTAAATGAAATTTATTCTGATTTGAAGAAGACTTTGCCACCGACTGACATGAGTAAACTAAAAGAAGAGCAGCGTGACTGGCTCGAATATCGCGACGAAAAGGCAACAGAGGATGCTTTACAATATAAAGGCGGATCGATGGAAACTTTGCAGTACGTAAGCACTCAAGCACAGTTAACAAAAGAGCGTTGTTATGAATTGGTCGATTTATATATGAAATAGGGCTGTAAGGTGAACTCTTTACAGTCTTTTTCTCTTGGAAGTTCTAATAAAATCTATTAAGTTCTAATATCCGATAAAATCTTCTAATATAATGCGGAAGTGCTAATATAATAGCCAGATGTTCTAATAACCCGGTCAGAAGTTCAAATAAACCTCTCGAATCTTCTAATAAGCCACCGCGATTTTCTAATATCCACCACAAAACTTCTAATAAAAACCGCACACTTCAAAGCAATTCACCAATAATCCGGAGAAAGCGAAGTCTGTTCCATCCACCGCCCGAAAGTTCTAATAACCTGACCAGATCTTCAAATAAACTCCGCGAATCTTCTAATAACCCACCACCATTTTCTAATAACCACCCCAAACCTTCTAATAAAATTCCACCCTTCATTCGAATTAATTAATCATCCACCGAACATAATAAGCAGTATACAATAATCCAAATTAACATTGATTCTTCAAATAGAATGATTTAATATGATGTACAAATAAAATTTAGAATATTTAGAATAATTAACATTGGAGATGATAAAAAAATGGAAGAGTCCAAGCCTTGTAATGCATCGAGAGTTATTCGTTCAAGTCGGGTATTCCCGAATGATTTCAATAATCATAATACGTTGTTTGGCGGCAGGCTGTTGAGCGATATGGATCAAGTCGCCTCCATATCTGCCGCAAAGCACAGCAGGCGGGAATGTGTCACGGCATCGGTTGATACAGTAGAGTTTTTAACCCCAATCCGTCCTGAAGAAGCTGTTACATTTGAGTCATTTGTCGTTTGGACAGGGACGAGCTCGATGGAAGGGTTCATCAAAGTACATGCTGAAAATATGCGTACAGGGGAAAGCAAGATTGCAGCGATTTCCTATTTTACATTTATAGCGCTCGATTCAGCGGGGAAACCTACTAAAGTTCCACAAGTTTATCCGGAAACAATCGAAGAACGCTATTTATATGAAAAATCCAAACAGCGCACGAATTTCCGTAATGACAAGCGGGTTTTCAATAAAGAAACAGTGAGCTATCTCCGAAAAAATCATGAATGGATGCCATAATCCTATTCATTCAAAGGAATCTCCAAGAAAATCCTGAAATATAAACCGATACATTTTTGACTCTTTCATGTATTGCTTCAAAATAAGCGACTTCTTATTCAGTCATCCGTATTGGTTTGCTGCTTCTTTAGGATAGCCTACTTTATTATTTAATAACCCCATCAGAAGTAACAGCCATCTTTTATCTCCACGATCCCCCTCACGTCACATGAGCCATCTATTAAAAAACAAAGGGGAGAGCAGAATGAAAATTTTCGATGCACATTTTCATATTATTGATTACAACTTTCCGATAATCGAAAGTCAAGGATATATGCCGCCAAGCTTTGACACAGCAGCTTACAATAAGGAAACAAAAGATTTACCGATTCAAGGCGGGGCTATTGTTTCCGGCTCATTTCAAGGATTTGATCAGACGTACTTACAGCATTCACTGAAGCAACTCGGTCCCGAATTTTGTGGGGTTACGCAATTGCCCTATACGGTGACGGACGAAGAAATTGAAGCACTGCATAAAAGTGGAATCAGAGCATTGCGCTTTAACATTAAACGCGGAGGTTCAGAGGATTTATCGAAGCTCGATTATTTTGCAAGACGCGTGCATGAACTCGTCGGCTGGCATAGTGAGCTGTATATTGATGCGAAAGAGCTGCCTGAAATTGCTGCAACGATCGAGAAATTACCGGCAATCTCTATTGACCATTTAGGGCTGTCCGAAGAAGGGCTGCCACATTTACTGAAGCTGGTCGATAGAGGAGTTCGTGTGAAAGCGACCGGTTTTGGCCGGGGTGAATTGGATGTAAAAAAAGCGTTGAAAGAAATATACAGCATTAACCCGGATGCACTAATGTTTGGCACCGACTTGCCATCTACTCGTGCAAACAGGCCGTTTGAAGTTGCCGACATTGCACTCATCCAGCAACTTTTTGATGAACAGGCCAGCGATAAAATTTTATATTGGAATGCGCATAGCTGGTATTTTGGTCATTAAATAATTTTTCAAGCTAAATCATGAAACACATATTCTATTCATTATACAGAAATAGTAAAAATATGAATTAAAATGTTTTAATGTAGCAAAATAAGGGTATATACTACTCAATGTATTCTAATGAGGTGAACTTATGAAGGGAAAATATTTTTCCAATATTGTATTTAGTATTTCTGCAATATTTATTTTAATTTGTGTTATTTTGGGGATTGTGGCACCCGAAGCTTTTAGTAATGTTGCTACATATTTATTTGGTTTAACAACCGATTATTTCGGTTGGTTTTATTTACTGTCTGTGTTTATTATTATTGTATTCCTTTTAGTACTGGCTATTTCCAAGTATGGGAAAATTCGTTTAGGCGGGAAAGATGCTAGACCGGAGTTTAAATTCCATACGTGGATTGCATTGTTATTTGCGGCAGGTTTAGGGATAGGCCTTGTATTCTGGGGTGTAGCCGAGCCGATGAGTCACTTTTTTAATACGCCATTCAACAATGTAGAAGCGCAGACTACCGAGGCTGCACGACTTGCAATGGGCTATGCTTTTTTCCATTGGGGCATTAGTCAATGGTCCGTATTCGCAGTGATTGGACTAGTTATGGCATACATGCAATATAATAAAAAGAAGAACTTATTAATTTCTACAGCGTTAGAGCCTGTCACAGGAACAAATCGCGGAATTAAGAATACCATTGATATTTTAGCCGTAATCGCTACTGTCATGGGTGTTGCCACATCAATCGGTTTAGGGGTATTACAAACAAACGGTGGTTTGAATGCCGTATTTAATGTTCCAATTTCGATTTGGGTGCAGGTAGCAATCATTATTGTAGTATTTGTCGGTTATATGGCGTCTTCTTTAACCGGTTTACAGAAGGGGATTCGCATACTAAGTAATCTCAATATGTATCTGGCATTTATTTTATTACTATTTGTTTTTGTTACAGGCCCTACAGTATTTATATTAGAAAGTTTTGTATTGGCAATCAGTGATTATATTACGAACTTTGTACAGTACAGCTTACGTTTACAGCCATACGCTGGCGGTACATGGGTGAAGGATTGGACGATTTTCTACTGGGCATGGGCCATTGCTTGGTCGCCATTTGTAGGTTCATTTGTGGCACGTGTATCAAAAGGACGTACTATCCGTGAACTTATTGTTGGTGTATTAATCATTCCACCATTAATCTCTTGTCTCTGGATTGCAGTATTTGGCGGTTCTGCACTTTACTTTGATTTAAATAAAGGTACAACGATTGCCGAAGCGGTTGATACAGACTTAACGGTCGCATTATTTATGATGCTCGATCAGTTGCCGTTAACGACAATCGCATCGATTCTTGGGATTGCCTTGATCTTCATCTTCTTGATCACATCCTCTGACACGGCAACATTTATTATGGCAAGTATGACTTCAAACGGAACAATGGATCCTAGTAATAGGTTAAAGGTTATCTGGGGTGTATTAATTGCTGCGATAGCAGGGGTTCTGTTGTTTTCTGGAGGACTTGAAGCATTACAGACAGCATCGCTTATATCAGCACTGCCGTTTACAGTCGTCATGCTATTACTAATTGTTTCATTCATTAAAATGATCCGACATGAGGTGCCCCCCGTTACAAAACGGGATGCACGTCGCTATAAACGCATCATGGAACAAATAGAAGAATTTGACGAAAAAGACTCGAAAAAAATTAACGATAAAAAATAATTCATAAAGGACCGTGCGCAACTTACTTCTATAGGCTGCGTACGGTTTTTTTAAAATTTCTTCGGATTTCGAAAAAAATTGAATAGTTTTTTAAAATATAGTTTAAATAAAAATGGTGCGGGTAATTGTTAGGTGAACGCCAAAACACAATCGTAGGAGGAATTACAAAATGAGTGAAATGAATAACATTAACAAGAAACTTGATGAATTATCTCCAGAAAAAAAAGATCAGATTTTAGAAAGCTTTTCAACGTTCAAAAGCTATTTGAACGACCAGCTTGCTAAAGGTGAACGACTAGGTTTGAGCGATGACATGTTGGCAAAAGGCGCCAAGTTTGTAGCGGATCATTTAGCTAAAAACGAAGAACCTCGAAACAGTGAAGAAAAAGTGCTGCAGGAATTATGGAAAGTAGCAGACGAAAGCGAAAAGAAAGCATTGGCAAGTGTGTTAGTGAAAATGGTACAAGCAGATTAATTCATTGGACCTGAGTTTAATAGAATCCAATGTTACAAATAAACGCAAAAGCTGATGTTACAGCTTTTGCGTTTTCATGTTTTCTACACTTTAAATTGATTGATCTGTTCTTGGACTCCGACAGCGCCTTCGCTCAATGATTGGGCGACATCGTTAATTTCCTGCATGGTAGCAGTCTGTTCTTCAACTGCCGATAGAACAATGCCAATCTCACCTGCAGCACCGTTAGCTGCATGGGCCATCTCAGCGACAGATGCCGCAACTTCCTCAGTACTTGCAGAGATTTGTTCGGACGATGCAGAGACTTCCTGAATTTGAGCAGTCATATCTGTGATCGACCCGACAATATGATTAAATGAAACTTGCGCATTTTGTAAGTAGATAACACCTTGATCAACGTTTTGAACCGTTGCATTGACGCTTTCTTCAACTTCTCTCGTATCTTCCTGAATCGTCGATGTTAAGCCGGCAATTTGTGATGCCGAGTTTTTCGACTGCTCAGCCAGTTTGCGCACTTCGTCAGCGACAACGGCAAACCCTTTACCATGTTCTCCGGCACGGGCCGCTTCAATTGCCGCATTAAGAGCAAGCAGGTTTGTCTGGTCTGTAATATCCGTAATCACTTTCGTAATGTTTTCGATTTCGGCAGATTGTCTGCTCAGCTGCTTAATTTTTTCTTTTGTTTCATAAGAAGACTGCTGAATGACTGACATTTGCTGTTCAGCTGTGTGTAGCGTGTGACCGCCTTCTCCTGCGATTGTCTGCATATCCATTGCATGTGAGTTCAATACTTGCGCGGCTTCAGCGATTCGGCTTACACCTTGAGCTGTTTCATCCATTGCGATTGCACAATCATTTCCGATTGCTGCCGCATGACTACCGCCTTCAGCAACGGTTTCCACACGTTTTGCGATATCAGCGGAAGCAGCCGACACTTCATCGGTACTGCTCGCAAGCTGTTCAGAAGCTGCTGTTGTACTAGAAACATTCAGCGATACATTATTGATTAAGTTGGCAAGATTGGCTTTCATTGCATTAAAGGCAGTCGCAAGCTCCTTAATCTCATCTTTTGATTTGACCTGAACATCTTCCTCGCGTAAATCACCGTTCGCAATCACATTTGCCGCATGTGTTAATCTGCGTAACGGGCGGGTAATGCTGGCTGTAATTAAAACACCTAAGCATGACGCAAGTAAAATACCAATAACGGAAACTGTAATCATCATCGTTTTACTAATACCTGCACTTGCTGTAGTTTCATCACTTGTCGTATTCATTTGTTCCTTTTGAAAATCAACCATATTGTTGATAGTTTGCAGGATATTGCGGTTTGTTGGTACAGCAAACTCAAATAGCATATTAGTGGCTTTTTCGATCTCATCGCTATCCACATAGTCAATAATTTGAGATACATAATCATTATATAAAACTTGATTTTCTTTTAGAGTAGCGATTTGTTCCTGCATTTCAGCGGTTTTGAATAATCCTTCGATGGCGCTGACTGTATTTGAAATCGTCTCTCTTTGAGTAGTAAGGCTTTCTATATCAGCTGGGTCCTGGCGTAAAACATAAGAGCGGACATACAGCCCTTGTAATGATGTTGCATTTTGAATTGCCGAAAGTTCCGTTACTTTATATACTCGATCTTCTATTACGAACGAATAATCCTCATCAATTTCAGTCATTTTCATGACAGAAAAAGCTGAGAGAAAAATAAGAATCAAAACAACGATACCAAAGCTCCCGAACAATTTCTTTCCAATTTTCATAATTTAATTTTCCTCCGAATGTCATAGTTGATATATATTTATAACTTCGGTTTAAAATTAAAGTGCTTTAGACTAATTTATTGTGGGGTTTGGTAGTTATTTAGACTAGAAAAGAAGTTTTGGAATTAAGTAATATTTATTACGGGTTTAAGTACAATATTTTGTCATATAACAGTTTTCTGTATGGGGGCGAATGTTGAGCGCTGGATTTTCTAATATATTGCCGGGATGTTCTAATATAGCAAAAAATCTTCTAATATAAGTCGGATCTTCTAATATAAGTGCCGGATGTTCTAATAAGTACCCGGGATGTGCTAATAAAGTCAGTGAATGTTCTAATATCGAACCGCGATTTTCTAATATCGGGTGCAACTCTTCTAATAAAAGACGAAACAGCATCCCGCAATCTGCTAGAAAAGCAAAACCCTCCTATCTTAGCAGCGAATTTAAAGAAAACTTCTAATAAACTTGACCGATGTTCTAATAACGAACCGCGATCTTCTAATATCAGCGGTCATTCTTCTAATAAAACCCGCACCCGCATTCCGCAACCTGCTAGAAAAGCAAAACCCTCCTATCTAAGCAGCGCATTTAATGAAAAGTTCTAATAACGAATCCCGATCTTCTAATATCGTCAACCATTCTTCTAATAAAACCCGCACCCGCATCCCGCAACCTGCTAGAAAAGCAAAGCACTCCTATCTCAGCAGTGCATTTAAAGAGTAGTTCTAATAAAATTGACCGATGTTCTAATATCAAACCGCGATTTTCTAATATCGTCAGCCATTTTTCTAATAAAACTCC
Source organism: Solibacillus sp. FSL R5-0691 (assembly GCF_037974225.1). Lineage (GTDB taxonomy): Bacteria > Bacillota > Bacilli > Bacillales_A > Planococcaceae > Solibacillus. The sequence continues at coordinate 2,744,478 of NZ_CP150231.1, read as the reverse complement.
CAACCCAGCCCAGCCCAACCGAACCCTGCCGCACCCAATAAAAAAACCGAAACCCTATTAAAGGATTTCGGTTGGAACATAATATTAAGTTCTAAACTTCGCCACAATACCTTGCAGCTCTTCGGCAAGGTGGGCAAGGGAACCAGCTGCGGTATTCACTTCGGACATCGATGCAAGCTGCTCTTCAGAAGCGGATGCGACCGACACAGCATTGTCAGCCGTAGTTTCAGAAACCGTCGCCATCTGAAGCGATTGCTCTGACACCGACTCCATTTTCGCATGGATGCTGTCTGAAACAGCAGTGATCTCGTTCACCTGATTTTGTACTTGCCCGATAATCGCAAGAATCTCAGCGAACGTTGCCTTCGTATCGTGTGAAATTGTAATACCGGCATTGACGCGGTCTTTCACTTGCTGGATTGACGAAACAGTCGTCGTCGTATCGTTTTCAATTTCAGCCGCAATGCGTGAAATGTCGGATACGGACTGCTTCGTCTGTTCGGAAAGCTTTTTCACTTCATCCGCAACAACGGCAAAGCCTTTACCCGCTTCACCCGCACGCGCTGCTTCAATTGCAGCATTCAGTGCAAGCAGATTCGTCTGGTCGGAAATATCTTGTACAAGCTTTAATATTTTGACGATCTCTGTTGTACGGTTAGCAAGATGAGTTAAAGACTGCGCTGTTTCTTCAACTGTTGATTGAATGAGGTTCATCTGGGATACGGTGTTTTCAACATATACCGAACCTTTTTCAATTTTTTCGTTTGTTGAATTGGACAGTGCTGTCGCCTGATTTGCCTGGTTCGCGATTTCTTCAGCTTCTTCCAATACTTTTTGTGCAAAGGCGGCAGAGGAGCTCGACATTTCCTTTTGCTTATCCGCTGCGTCCGATACATTTTGAATAGAAGTGGAAATCAGCTCTGTACCAAGCATTGTTTCATCGGCACTGGCCATCAGCTCCTCGGCAGATGCAGCAACCTGATCGGAACTGTCCGATACATGCGTGATGATTTCCTTTAAGTTAACGGTCATTTGGCGGAATGAAGTTTGCAGTTCACCAACTTCATCGTCAGACGCTTTATCTTCAAACTGAACATTTAAATTCCCGGCAGCAATTTCTTTCGCACCAGTTGTTAATCGACCGATGCGGCCAACAATTCTGTTTGTGAAGTACAGGGCAGACACGACACTTACGAGAATAAGTGCGATCGCTGAAATAATCGAAATCCATGTAATCGCGTTGATTTTATTTCCAAGCTCTTGCTGCATTGCCGAATAGTTTGCACTCACATCGCGTTTCAGCTCGATTACATCATTGACGATTCCTCGTGTTCGCTGGGATTGACGCTTAATTTCCGCAACATTTGATTCCTGCAGGGAAGCGGCACTCGCTTCGGCAATTTTTGCGAATTTTTCTTCAAACTGTGCACTGACTTGACGTTGGCGTTCTGTTGAAAAACTGCCTTTCAAACTGTTATAAACTTCTTCAGTTCGAGCTAAATCCATCTCAATATTATATTTATTATTCTCGGATACATTGATCGAATAGACGCTCAATGATTTTTGCAGGCTTTGAACCGAGCTGTTTAATTCCTCAACGGCAACTAAGGAATCCACGACTTCTTCCGTCGATGCGTTCAGGCTCATAAGTTGGCTAATATTATAGCCGATAATACAGACAGCCAACAGCAGCGGTAACAATGCGAGTATTAATATTTTCTGTTTTAGTTTCACTATTGTACGATCCTTTCTTCTACTTAATCGTCACTTGACCGTCCGCAAGCTCCTGTTGTAACTGTTCAATTTGCTTTTGTTCCTGCGCAGTTAAATTTACGACACGGATTGGTGCAAGACTTACACCATTTTCTTTAATGCCAAGCACTTTATCTTTTTCCGAAAGTGTCCCGCTTTCTGCAATTTCTTTTATTGCCTCATACACAGCAGTATCAACCTGTTTTAGCATCGAAGAAACAATCGTATCTTCAGCAAGGAAAAACTGATCGCTGTCCACACCGAATGCATGGACACCGGCTTCCTGTGCCGCCAAAATAGAGCCGACCCCTGTAAAGCCGGCAGCGGGATAAATATAATCCGCACCTTGCTCAATCATATCGCGTGCAATCGATGCACCTAGCTGATCATTCCCGAAATCACCTGCGAATTCGGATAACACTTCTATGTCAGGATTTATTTGTTTGGCACCCGCTATAAACCCGGTTTTAAAACGCTCGATTACTTCATTTTCAACACCACCGATAAATCCGACCGTATTGCTGTCTGTCTTCATCGCAGCGAGTGCACCAAGCAAATAGGAACCTTCATCTTCTTTGAAAGTGATATTATGAACATTCGGCAGTTCAGACACTGCGTCGATTAATATAAATTGCTGGTCCGGATGTGCAGCAGCCACTGTTTCCATATCTTCCTGGACTGTAAACCCGATGCCAATGATCAAATCCTGTCCTTCCGCAGCGAGTTCTTCCAAACCTTGCTTATATGTACCGGTAAATTCAAGTTCACGGTAATCAAACGTAATATCTAGTTCGTCGCGTGCTTTCTCAAGGCCTTCAAAAGCAAGATCTGAAAACGACTGATCACCAAGACCTGCATCTGACAGCATGACACCGATTTTCACCCGTTCCTTTACATCTTCCTCTGACTTCTGAGAACAGGCAGAGAGCACGACTACAACGAGAAGACTCATTAAAAACAACCATCTTCTATTCATTCCATCAATCCTTTACTGTAAATACATGATGTAGAAGTTCGACTTCCAACATGTTCAATTTTAACGTATACATATCATTTAATAAATGAAAGAATTAAATTTTGCAGATAATTAATAATTATTAGGTATTTCTCTCTGAAGCTGGATTTTATTAGAAAATTTCCGTGGGATATTAGAAGAGGTGTATGTAATATTAGATAATCGGACAAGTATATTAGTACAAAGTGCCCCCATATTAGTACATCAGTCAAATATATTAGAAAACCGTAGCTTTTTTGGAAGAAATAAAAATATATTAGAACTTCTCCGGATATATAAGAACTCAAAACGCCGAAAATTCAGAAACTTAAGTTGACACATTATGGAAGCATTCGGTATAGTGTAGTAATTAAAAAGGGGGAGCGCGTTATGAAAGGGATTATATATTCTCAGCAGTTTGCACAATTACATCATCATATGAAGTAGTCTTGCTATCTTTATTAATTTTTTAATAATGAATAGGAAGACTTTTTCTCATTGAATCGTATAATAAAGCCGTTTTGGAGCTTTATCATTATACGATTTTTTTATTTCTCAAAAAATAGGAGGATTCATATGAAAAAGATGGACTATCAAAACGTAAGAGGAACACAGGATTATTTGCCAGCGCAGGAAACGATCAGACGCACTATTCGGCGTACTTTGGAAGATACGTTTATATTGTATGGGTGCAAGCCTTTGGAGACACCAATCTTAAACTATACAAAGCTAATGGCTTCCAAATATGCAGGAGGTGCTGAAATTTTAAAGGAAATGTACACATTAACAGATCGAGGGGAACGTGATTTAGCACTCCGATATGATTTAACGATCCCTTTTGCAAAAGTAATGGCGATGAATCCGCAATTATCCATGCCATTTAAGCGCTACGAAATCGGGAAAGTGTTTCGGGATGGGCCGATTAAAGCAGGAAGGTTTAGAGAGTTTACGCAATGCGATGTGGATGTTGTCGGCATCGAATCCCAGTCTGCAGAAGCCGAACTGATGATGATGACAATCGATGCTTTTAACAAGCTGAACATTGATATGGTCATTCAATACAATAACCGCAAGCTGTTGGCAGGATTACTGCAATTTTATGAAGTGCCTCTATCAAAGATAAACAGCGTTATTATCATACTCGATAAAATGGAGAAAATCGATTCAATCACTTTATTGAAAGAACTGGAGGAACAGGACCTTATACCTGCCACAATTGAACGGATCAAACAGTTTTTAAACGCCAAACCGACACTCGCATATTTTGAACAGTACCGAATGGAAAACGAGTTTATTCAGCAAGGTTATGAAGAATTGACCGAGCTTCTGGATTACTTACAAGCGTTAAATATTAGTGAACGCTGTGTGTTTAATCCGTTTTTAGCACGCGGGCTGGAAATCTATACAGGAACGATTTATGAGCTGTTTCTAAAAGACGGTGCCATTAAATCCAGTATTGGAGGCGGCGGTCGGTACGATAATGCCATTGGGGGATTGATCGGTTCAGAGGAAAAAATTTCAACTGTCGGCATCTCATTTGGTTTGGATGTTATCTATACAGCATTGGAGCAAAAAGAAAATAATGCCGCCCAAGCGTTGGTGGATATATTGATTATTCCATTAAATACAGAAAAGGAAGCACTCCGTTTAGCATGGCAATTACGCCAGCAAGGAAGTCGTGTAGAAGTTGAATTAAGCGGAAAGAAATTACGAAAAACAATGGACAAAGCAAATCGTGAAAATATCCGGAACGTCATTATTTTAGGGGAAAATGAAATTCAGAGCGGACGTTATGAATTGAAAGATATGCAAACAGGTGAAGTTCAGCCTTTTGAAATTCTGTAATTAGGAAGGGAAGAGACATGATGAATATTCGTAAAGCAAAAATAAGTGATGCTACGGGGATAGCCAAAGTCCACGTCGATAGTTGGCGAACTACCTATAAAGACATTATTCCTCAGAGCTTTCTGGACGGGCTAAGCTATGAAGAGCGCACAAAACTTTGGGGAAACCATATTTCAGATAAAACGTATACGATCTATGTTGCAGAAAATGAGGGAGAAATTATTGGTTTTGTCACAGGGGGCAAACGTGAAACTAATAAAGAACCAGGAGCAAGTGATTTAACATCCATTTATTTACTTGAAGAATGGCAAGGCAAAGGTGTCGGAAAAAAACTATTGAATCAAATGATGATCGCCTTTTTACAACAAGGCGATCAAAAGGTCTATGTCGAAGTATTGGCAGACAATAAGACAAGACAGTTTTATCAATATTATGGGGCTGAGTACGTCAAAACAGTTCAAATAAAGATAGCAGGCAAGACATTGGACGAAGAGATTTATGTTTGGAACAATGTAGAACAAGTAATTCAAAGCTCCAAATAAATATTGGAATATTTTGTATTATTTCAAATAATATTATTGAATAATTGTATAATTATGTTATTATTTTACAGTGTGGTGTAGCTAATAACCTATCAATTCTTAAATCGTTAGGATAATAGAAATAAAAAATTAGGAACTAAAACATGCTACATTCCTTAGTAGTCATGTTATACTAAATGTTGTCAGACATTTCAGTAAAAGAGGAGGCCCCGGTATGGAATTTAATCGAAGGACAAAACAGAATGTATTATTGCTTTGGTTAGCTACTGGGCTACCCCTTATGTACGGATTATATTTTCTGTTTCCTAGTCAGCCGATCAACTGGGAAATCTTCTTATATTTATCTATATTCGCACTCATAACAACAGCGATCCCATTCCAAATCGGCAATACGACGATTATTCTTTCGCAATGGGTAACATTGGCGGCCTTTTTGCTGTATGGTGTAGGGGCAGAAATGCTGATCGTTCAGTTAAGTATTTTGCCGATTATTTACCAGATGAGAAATCATAAAGATGCGTTTTACCGCATTATTTTTACTTCATGGATGTTTGCCTATACTTCATTTTTCGCCGCGGGCATTGTGCATTTAGCAGGTTTTGAAGTGGGGAATTCGAATTTAACGCATTTACTTTTATACGGAACCGTATTTGTCATCCTGCATTTATTTATCAATCATACGATTCTCTACGTACGTGACCGTTTTACAGGAGAAAATGAAAAGTTTTTCAGTGAGCATATTTTATGGGATTATGGCAGTGCGACCATTACGATTCCATTTGCTGTTACATTAGTTATTCTGATAAATAGTATAGGATCACCGGCAATCTTCCTGCTCGGCATTCCGTTTTTTGCAATCACGTTTATTGCAAAAATGTACAATATTTCGGAACGGGTCAACCATTCGCTCAGCAAAGCAAGCGAGTTTGGGCATGAGCTGGCAGACCGATTAAGCGCACAGCAAATTATTGAACTGTTTATGCACCGGGTAAGTCAGCTGTTTGCACATGATGCAATGTATCTTGTCGACCATATTCAGGGAAAATACGTGATATTGCGTGCACGAGTAGATGGAAAGGATATCGAGATTCAGGCTGATTCTGATTCAATCCGCGATTCTTTTATTCATATTTGTTTCCAGACGGAAGACAAGAAAGTGTTCTCCAGTGCAAAAGAATGGGAAAAAGATGCACCTGATTTTATTCCTCTTGATATGAACAGTGTCATGATTGTTCCTATACACCGGAACCAGAAAACAGAAGGAACACTCGTCTTAACAGCGCGTAAAAAGAATGCATTTGAAAAGTATCAGATGGATATCGTTCACTTACTTTCGACGTATTTTGCCGTGTCACTGGAAAAAGCGAAATATTTCAGCGCAGCAGTAGAGAAAAGTGAGACATGTGCATTAACAGGTCTATATAATTATCATTATTTAGATAAAAGGCTAGTGATGGAGCAGGAGCGGATTAAAGCGAACCCCCATCTGCAGTTTTCATTGTTAATGATGGATATCGATTATTTCAAACGAATTAATGACACGTATGGCCATCATGCGGGTAATATTATCCTTCAAAATTTTGCTAAGCTGCTGGAAAACTTTGTTCCGGAAGAAGCGGTTTTGGCAAGGTATGGGGGAGAAGAGTTTGTCATGCTCCTACCGCATATGACGAAGGAAGAAGCAGTCCAGTTAGGTGAAGAGATTCGTCAATGTGTAGAAGTAACCCCATTTTTAATTGAATCCGATTTAGCCGAAGAGGGTCAAAGAGAGCTGGTTTTCGTTACAGTAAGTATCGGTGTTTCGAATGTACCGGACGATACGGATGAAACGAAAGGGCTTTTACGCAATGCCGACCGTGCCCTTTATATCGGAGCCAAACAGGCCGGACGCAATAAAGTAGCAGAGTATTCACGTTAAAAGAACTCCGTAGTTAACGCTATGGAGTTCTTTTATTATTTTCATACCGGGTAACAAATCATACTAATTTCATATGAATTAATGTATGATGGAAGTACAATGTTTAAAGTTGAAAAATTCTGTGTAAAAGCTTGCAACATATCGGAGGAATGACAGATGGCAAAAATCTACGTAATCCATGAAAATGATGATTGGACGCGTCACTTAGTAAATCGTTTAGAAGAATTAAACTTACCATATGAAACTTGGCATTTAGACGAGGGAATCGTCAATTTAACTGAAGCTCCACCAGAAGGCGTATTCTACAACCGAATGAGTGCCTCATCACATACGCGTGATCACCGTTACGCACCTGAACTGACAGGAGCAGTACTGGACTGGCTTGAATTCCACGGAAGAAAAGTATTGAACGGCAGCAATGCATTACGCTTGGAGTTAAGTAAAGTAAAACAGTATACGGCACTGGAAAAGCACGGAATTAAAACACCGAAAACAATTGCTGCTGTTGGAAAACAGCAAATTGTTGAAGCAGCAAAAGCACTGAATATCGTACCGTTTATTACAAAGCATAATCGTGCAGGAAAAGGATTAGGCGTTCAACTGTTCTATTCAATCGCCGCACTTGAAGAGCATTTGGCCAAACCGGACTATGAAGAGCCTGTTGATGGAATTGTGCTAATTCAGGAATATATCGAATCACCTGAATCGTACATTACACGTGTTGAATTTATCGGCGGCGAGTATTTCTACTCAGTTCAAGTCGATACATCAGAAGGATTTGAGCTTTGTCCTGCAGACGTATGCCAAATTGGCGATTTGTTCTGTCCGGTAGGGGAAGAGCCGAAAGAACAGCGTGCAAAATTTGAAATCGTCAAAAACAACGAAACAAAGCTGCTTGAAAACTATGCAAATTTCCTGAAAGACAGTGGAATTGATGTAGCGGGCATTGAATTTATCCGCAATGCAAAAGGCGAAGTATTTACGTATGATGTCAACACAAATACGAACTACAACCCGGACGCAGAGGCAAAAGAAGAGAAGTATGCAATGCTGCAGCTTGCGAAGTTTTTAGGACAGGAACTGGAAAAAGTAACAGCTCAAAAAGTGAACTAATATAAGAAGTCCAATGAAGGTGGAGCGCAATACTGCACTTTCTTCATTGGACTCTTTTATTTATGTTTCTTATGCTGCTTCATTCGTTTTACTAAGAAACCGCCTTTAAACGATTTCGGTTCATAAGAAATAATAAACGCTGATGGCTCATGATGCTGGACAAGCATAAATAATTCTTTTTCACGATTCCGTTTCGTTAAAATTTCATATTTATAACGCTGGCTGTCACGGCCTTCCCCAACGAATGTCGTTACCGCAAATCCTTCATTTCTCATAACCTGAATCAGCTCTTCATTACGGATTTGCGTATTGATCGTAACGTAAATATAGCCAATCGCAAGCTTTTGCTCGATGCGCGTTCCGATAATAATCCCTAGACCAAACCCGACCGCATAAACGATCATTGCAAGTAAACCTTGGTCACCGCTGAAAACAAGAGACAGACCAAACACATAGATGAGCATTTCAACAATCCCGATCATGGATGCGAGCGTTGTAATATTTTTAACTAAAAAGATTGTACGCAGTGTAAATAAAGGGACATAAAGTAGTTGTAATAATAGTATAAGCAAAATTTCTTTCATCAAATCGAATCCTTTTCTTTAAATGATCATCTCATCATAATATGTGCACTCTTACAAATGCAATAGATAAGATTATATAGAGAAGTATAATCCCGAATATTATTCAACTTGCCTAATACCATTTTTCCCAATAAAGAATCGTCTATGCAAAATTTCTCAAAAAAAACATAACTTATATGTTTACCCATCCCTCTTTTGTGGGAAACATATATGAGGATAATTCGTGATAAATTATTCGTTATTAAATATTGCCCTTCAAGCAGAAGATTGTGTAGGAGTTTTCCGGAGCAAACTATTAATCATTTAAATACTATATATAGTACATAGCTAATAAGACTTATAGACTGAAATGTTGACATAAAAGCCTCCGCATTTCTTTTACGTGTTGTTTTCTGTATAATTATGTAGAACGGGCAATGAATTAATGCTTTATCTAAAAAAATAGAGAGAAGTTGATGTAATGACCATTCTTGTTGTAGACGATAACCAAGTTAACCTCTTCGTTATTGAAAAAATTTTAAAAAGTGATGGTTATGAGAAGTTTGTTTCCGTACAATCTGCAAAAGAAATGTTTGACTACCTAGATCCATCCAATGCTCCTAAGTGCTATGACATTAATGTTATTTTATTGGATGTTATGATGCCAGAGATGGACGGAATTGAAGCTTGTCGTATTTTAAAACAAAATCCTCAATGGAAAGATATCCAGGTGATTTTCGTCACTGCACTTGAAGACAAGGTGAAGTTGTCGGAAGCTTTAGATGTTGGCGGCATTGATTACATAACAAAACCAATTAATCGAATAGAGTTATTAGCCCGTATCCGTGTCGGGAAAAGGCTGAAAAAAGAACTGGACTGGCATACAAATCAGGAAAAGATTATCCAAAGAGAGTTGGATCTGGCTGCACGTGTCCAACAAAGCCTTTTAAGCCCACCTGTTCATGAACCGAATATTTCGATTACCGCTTCTTATTTGCCATCGTCGAATCTGGCAGGCGATTTATATTATTGGGACAAGCTCGATGAAGACCGCTATGCTGTCATGTTATTGGATATGATGGGGCATGGTGTGTCCGCATCGCTTGTTTGCATGTATATTTCATCAGTTTTGCGTGAGGCGATTAAAAAGCTGACAGACCCTGAGCTTGTTATTGCAGAGTTGAATCGTTATATGAATTTACTGCAAAATGAAAAAGAAAATATATTGTATTATTTCACCGGTGTATATTTTATTATCGATACGAAGAAAAAGACAGTGGAATACGTCAATGCAGGCCATCCAAAAGGCTATGCTTTTGTTGATGGCGAAAAGACTGTGCCGATTACGCATACGAGCTATGCAGTAGGTTTTGTTGAAGATATTAAAATCGAAAAGGCGATTATTCCATATAATTCGTCTATTCAAATTGTTCTCTTTACAGATGGGGTATTGGAAGCGATGGGTCCGTGTGAGCTGGAGTCTGATAAAGAGCTATGCAAAATTGCGAGTAATCACTGGTCGACGGATATTCCACCGATCGACTATTTAGTGAAAGGCGAACAGCAGCATAATCAGCCGGATGATATGTGTGTTCTATTATTGCGTGCCAATAGTTAATAAACGGATTTAAATATAAGAACTCAATTTTTCTCTTGTAGAAAGATTGAGTTTTTTGCTGTTTCATCTCATCCAAAATAAAAAATGGCACATCCGTAATAGATGTACCATTTTTTTGCTTATTCAATGCTAAAATCTTTTTTGATAGATGCGTTCCGTTGAATTAACGGTGCGGTATTTGGATACGAGCGGAGTAAACTGCAATGTTTCTTTATCGCCTAATCCCAGATATCCGCTTCTTGTTAAGCTATCGTAAAAGAGATGATGCACTTCATGCTGCAGCTCAGGTGTAAAATAAATGAGCACATTACGGCAGATGATCACATCAAATTCCTGAAACGATTTATCTGTAGCCAGATTGTGCTGGGCAAACATGATATTTTCCCTTAAGCAAGGATGGAAAGAAGCAAAACTGTCATCCGTTTTATAGTATTGGGAAAAGCTTTCTGTCCCGCCAGCTAAAATATAATTCTTCGTATAGGCTTGCATTTTATGAAGAGGGAAGGCCCCATGCTCTGCCTTTTTCAGCACATCTTCGTTCATATCGGTCGCATACATCATCGTACGATCCAGCAGACCTTCTTCATGCAGCATGATGGCCATTGAATAAACTTCTTCGCCTGTTGCACAGCCTGCATGCCATATCCGAATTTTATCGAGCTGTTTCAGTTGTGGAATAATCTCTTCCCGGAACGCCCTGAAAAACGAGGGGTCCCGGAACATTTCAGTTACATTAATCGAAAAATCATTAAGCAGCACTTTCAATAACTCTTTATCATAAATAATCGCTTCGGTTAATTGAGAGATTGAAGAAAAATTGTTAAGCCGCATGCGATGTTCAATGCGTCGTAATATTGATTGTTGATTATACTTTCGGAAATCATATCCAGATAATGAGTAAATCGCTTCTAATAACAAGCGTATCTCTAACTTCTTTCTATACATTTCGTAAACGTTCCCCACTTGTGAGCCATACCGTTAGTACGGAGAAGAGTTGTTCCAAGTTTAGAGGCTTGCTTATATAATCGGAAGCCCCTGCTTCAAATGCGCGATCTTGGTCTTGTTTCATCGCTTTTGCTGTTAATGCAATAATCGGCAGCTCATGTAATTGTAAATCTTTACGGATACGCTCCATTGCTTCGTAACCGTCCATTTCAGGCATCATAATATCCATCAGAACAGCATCCACGCGTGTCGCCGTCTGTAAAATGTTCAGACATTCCACACCGTTAGAAGCTTCTATAATGTGAACACCTTTATGCTCCAATGCTTGACGAAGCGCATAAATATTACGGTAATCATCATCAACAATCAAAATATGCTTATCTTCAAATATTGATTTAGGTTCCCCCATTGGAAGCGCAGGAGTCTCTTCTGTATAAACCGCTTCCTGTTCAGCAATGCTCGAATGTACAGCATTCCCTTCAGGTAAGCTTGGCAAGTAAACTGTAAACGTACTGCCTTTACCTTCAGTACTTGATAATGTAATCCAGCCACCAAGAAGTTTTGTAACTTCACGGCAAATCGATAGACCTAAGCCTGTTCCGCCATATTTGCGAACAGTTGCGCCGTCCGCTTGCTGGAACGATTCAAAGACAAGGCTTTGTTTGTTTTTCGGAATACCGATACCTGTATCTGTCACACTAACTGCAATCCATGTGTCGCTAAGGTGTCTCATGTCAGGTGTTAGACGTGCTTTATCCACCTTCACCGTTACCGAACCTTCCTCAGTAAACTTCAGTGCATTGGAAAGCAGATTATTTAATACTTGATGGAATCGTTTTACATCCGTATGGAAAATTTCAGCAAGATCGTTTGCAACTTCCACAGATAATTCCAGGCCTTTTTGGTTCGCTACAGGCTGGAATAAACTTTGAATATGCTGTGGAATTTCATATACATCCATCTCTCTGAACCATAAATCCATTTTTCCGGCTTCAACTTTTGATAGATCCAGAATGTCATTAATCAGGTTCAGCAAATCTTCACCTGAATCATGGATTACTTTTGCATATTCCAATTCATCTTCAGATAAATGATGTTCATGGTTTTCCGCCAGCATTTCAGACAAGATTAAAATACTGTTCAGCGGTGTACGCAATTCATGGGACATATTCGCAAGGAACTCGGATTTGTAATTTGAGCTTTGACGCAGCTGTTCTGCACTCTGTCTTAACTCAACCTGTACTTTTTCCAGTTCATGCGTTTTCTGTTCCGCATCACGTGTACGTTCTTCTAAACGTTCATTAATCGTAGTCAATTCTTCAGTTTGCATTTTTAGTTCTTCAGATTGTGTTTGAAGCTCTTCTGACTGAACTTGTAATTCTTCTGTCATTGCCTGTGATTCATTTAATAGGCGAACAACTTCCATACGACCAATAATACTGTTGATCGTTACACCTAAATGTACAACAACTTCTTTAATAAGATCACGATGTTGTTGGCTATAAGGCTTAAGTGAAGCTAATTCAAAAACAGCGACAACTTCTTTTCCGAAAAGTACAGGAACGATAATACCGTTCGAAATCGGAATATTTCCAAGTGATGTTTCCAGGTAGTGGAAGCTGTTATCTTTGTTGTCATAGCTTAATACGCGTTTTTCTTTTACACTCTGACCGATGAAGCCTTGTCCAACTTCAAAGCTGTCACGACCTACATCATCGCCAGTTTCCGCGAAGGCAGAAATTTTATTGAACTTGTTACGGTTGCGAATATCCTGAATGAAAAATGCACCGTATACCGAATGTGTACGAGTCGTCAACGATTTCAGTAATACGTCGCCCAATTCATCAAGTGTATCGACACCTTGGTAGGCTGTTACAACTTCGGCCAAGTTCGTTTGGTACCACTGACGGTTTTCCATTGTCGTAAGGAGCGAATTCGTCGCCATAACCAGATCTCTTACTTCATCGTTCGTTTTGACTGTAATACGTTTCCGTACTCGACCGTCAGATGCATTCATATCCTGAATGGCTTCCGTTACTTCGTTGATCGACCCGGCAATATTACGTGAAATAATTGTGAAAATAACGATCGTTACTGTCGCAATTAGCGTTAAAATTGCAAAAAGACTATAAGTTAATGCCGTGTTTTGATCATTAAGCTCTGTAACTTTTGCTTGAATCGCTTCTGTTTCAAACGTACGGAAAGCGGTGAAATCCTGCTGCAATTCACTAATGGTCATGCTGCTTTGTGTACCGTTGAACATGGAAAGGATTTCTTCATTATCATTAGCAACTATTGCGTTCATTAGAGGTTGTCCGATATTTTGAATCCAATCTTCGATACTGCTATGAACTACTTCCAGCTGTTGCTGACCGCTTGAAAAGCTATTAACAATGGTGTTTAACTCATCATAGGATGCTTTCCATGTTGCGATTTCTTCATTATATTTATTTAAATGCGTTTCATCGTCTGTTATTAAATAGCGATGTAAGGAGGATTCCATATTAAGAATTTGGCGTTCCAGATTATTTGACATCATACGCATTTGAGAATCATATTTAATGATTCCGTTTCGTTCTTTTTGTAAACTTGTTATTTGGTTATTTAAGACAAGCGCCGCAACGATTAAACATACTATTAAAATAATATATCCACTCGTAATTTTGAAGCCAATGCCCAATTTACGTTTAATCTTCATTATGTTCCTACCCTGCCTTTATATAAAATTACTATCAACTAAGTATACTATAACTTAGTAGAGTGTACGAATATGATGATTTAAAAAGCAGAAAGAATTTTAATGTTAAATCGTTAATCAAATCAATTCGTATCAATTTTCCCGTAAACTCCACCGCCACCCCCGGTTATGGCAATTTTTCCTTTTCTCGATAAGTCGATCAGCACTGCGAGTTTTTCGGGAATGACGTTTTTCAATTCTTCCAATGAAGCCTCATGCAAAATATTCATCTCGGTTCCAAACGCATCCAGCATCTTATCGATTGTTTTCGATCCGATACCCGGAATGAAGTCGAGCGGAACTTGATGAATATACGGAGGTCTGCTAATTTTAAGCTGCGGGTTATCCGTTAATTCTACAATTCTTTTTGCAACGCCTTTGATCAGCTGTTCCTTTCCGCAATGAGGGCAGCGGCTATGACCATCTTCTGTTAATTGTTCACCGCAGTTGGCACATACCGTCTCATGATATTTGCCGAGAAGGGGATTAAGTCCGTAATTAGCGATAATTTCTCTGCCCTCAATTTGGTGGAGTGCTTTTCTCAGCTCTTCAAAATTTGCATCCTTTACCCGGATTTTCTGATATTCACGGGCAAGTTTTCCTAAAGAATGCGCATCCGAATTTGTCACAAAGCTATACGGGGCCAATTCACTAATCCCCTTGACCATCATTGTATCCGAACTTAAACCAAGTTCGATTCCATCAATCAGATTCGGATCAAATACTTCCGTTAAGCTGCTTTTAACACCTTTCCCAAAAAGACTTTTAAACGGGGTAAATACATGGGCCGGGATAAACAGCCCGCCAAGTTCACGGACCTTTTCCTGCAGTGTCCGGCCATCAAGACGTGTCCGCTGTGTGCTCAAATGAATGTTCTTCTGATGAAGCTGGAGCCAGCCGGAAAACTCCTTCATCTTCGTAAGTGTTGGGATATAGCAAAGAACGTGGATCGGTCCATGACAATTCACATCATAAATCTCGATTTCCGTTCCTAAAATGAGCGTCGTCTTTTTATAACGAATGCCGCCTTCAGGTATTTCTGTCGCTTTTTGTTCTTGAAGAAGCTGTTCAACTTCTTCGATGACTTCCGGTGAATGACAATCGATAATGCCGATTAAATCCAATCCTTTTCTAGATGTAGCGGTTTCCAATATATTTGTCAGCGTCAAGTTTTTACTTCCCGTTATTTTTACTGCCCGCCCTTTATAAGTACGCCCGATATGTATATGTAAATCCGCATAAATTTCCTTCCACAAAGTACACACATCCTTAAAAGATTCGTTTAATCAAATATACCCGAAATTCGAAGTTTATTTACAGGGGAGGGGGAGTTTATTTACAGGAAATTATTTTAAGGGGGGTTCATCCGAAATAAATCATTAGCGGGTACAATAAAAAATCCTGCTGACAGGGGAAATTCCAATCGGCAGGAAAGTCTCAAAATAATTTAGTTAAATAATGGATTTTATCGCTTGCCATTTTTCCATTACGACAGCTTCCTCAAATGTACTGATGATTCGATAGTTTTCATCGTCCAAAATGCGGTAATGCTTACTTAACAGATTTTGCTGAAGACGGTGATTTTTATATTCATCAATGTTCTTCCACCATATATAACCACCCAACGTTTTTTCACGTGGGGTAATGATGACATTATGCGCTGTAAGTTCAATGACTTCCATCGGATCGCCGCCAATGCGGTTTTGCAATGTTTCACTGTGACGGAACAGGGCACAGATCGCAATCGTCGTTGTCCAGTTAGCATACGTGCGTTCTTTTTCAATCTGTACGAGTGTCTTTTTAGAAATGCCCAAAATTTCGGCCATTTTATCTTGCGTATAATTATTTTCAGTACGGATAAGTTTCAAACTTTCCGAAGTTATTTGTATGATAAAATCTCGATCCATCGAATCACCTCGTGTAATAATACACTAAATATAACATAATGCCATTTTTATTTCGACGGGTTGAAATAAAAAATAGCCTGAGCACAATCGCCCAGGCTATTTAAACTAACAATTCTATTCGTCTTTTCCTTTTCCGAGAAGCTTGTTTGAAATGACAAGTCCGATTGCCCCGATAATGATGAATGAAATCGAACGAATCAGAATGTCGAGCTCGGATAAATCGAAGAAAATCATTTTAATAATTCCGAAGAACAGTAAGCCAATACCGACCATTTTCAAATTCGAATAGCTGCGTTTTGCTGCAAGGAACAGCGAGAAGCAGGCGATGATGAAAATGAATACCGTATTTAGAATGACCGCTGAGCTCCAATTGATGAGATCATGGAAATTCATGAAATTCGTAATACTGAAGATCCATATAATCGAAATAATCATACTGGCAATCGTCAATTTCTCTGTATTTTGGCTGAAAAACGTTTTGTAGTTTTTATAAATCCATCCTTGTTCCCAAGCATCTGCAACAATTGCCCACAGAATCGCAAAGTAAAGAATGCGGACAATAATTGCGACAAGAACTGCCTGGTCGTCAACCCATACAGTGGAAAGTAAAACAAGTCCCGCAAATCCGTAAACCCCAGTAGCAAGCCAAGGCAGAAATTTGCCGACAATACCACGTTTAATAACTAAAACTGCGGCAAAAGCAAACGCGATGACACTAAATGCTAAAAACGTTGTATAATGCTGCGGCATATACGCCCAGTCCAGTTTCCAAACATACAGCAGGGCAACTAAATATAATAGGCACGGATAAATGTCTTCCAATTTGAAAAGTCTCTTTTTCTCTTCAACCGGTGCAGCTTTATACTGAAGCAGCACTTTATAAAGAACGACAAGCATCGCAATAACAAGAACAATGTTCAAATGTTTTAACGAGGAGAATGGCTCTACTTCATAAAACATTAAAACGAAAAAGGCGAGTACAGAAAACGTAATGCCCTTAACCCATTTCATGAATAAAATCGCATGCTTCACCGCAACGACCATTCCGCCAAATGCCACAACAATCATCAGAAGCAATGACATTTCACTTGAAATATTGAGTTGGGTAATGATATTCAGCAGTACAATAGCCGACAATGTGCCGAACATATCGATCATCAGTCGGTCCGCACGCTTGAAAACGATATATAAAGCGCCGGCTACAATCGCAAAGAACAAAACAAGAGCGATGAGTAACGGAGTCTCTTCTTGAGAAAGAATACCGTTTATTAATGACAAGATGATGACTGTAAAGGTGAATAGTAAACTAGCATGCAATTTACTATTACTAGAATATAACCTTAAGAAACTTAAGAGGAACAGACTGAAAACTGCTATAATCGCAAATGCAAAAAAGACGAGTCGTTCATCATGAAATATTGAAACAACCGCCAGTGCTAAAACTGAAAAAGCGGTCCCGATATAAAGTGCTCTACGCTGTGTATGCTTTAAAATAACGACTTGCACAACGGCGAACAGCAACACGACGAAAATGCCGATAATAACTCCGCTAAACTGCATGTATTCCAGTAAATACGGCAGTAATAGTGACGTAAACACAACGAGTGCCGTCAATGCTTCATTTCCTTTAACATAGCTGATGAAAACTCCGTAAACAATGTAGATCAGTGCAAAAACGAGTGCGACATATAAACTGAGCACGTCATATAATATTGCTCCCGCAGCCGTTGTTAAAATCCCGACAATGAAGGCACCGCCGTATAGCGATAACGCAACAACCCGCGATCCTTTTTTCTTTTTCTCCATATAATAGGCACATGCGCCAAGACCGATCGATAATACAAAGCCGGCAATAATTTTGATGCTGTCTGATAAAAATCCGTAATCACTCACGAGTTTCAAGCCCCAAAGGACACCGAGCACTAAAATGACGGTAAAGATGCGCGGCAATGCACGAGTAAACAGTTCTTCCAGTGACCGCTTTTCCTTTTTGGGAATCGGGTCTTCTTTCGGAACAGCAACGGTATCTGGTACGGGTAGTTTTTTCCGGTCAAATGGTTTTACTGGTTCTTTTTTGACAGGTGCAACTTCAACTTGTTCAATTTTCACATGCTGCTTTAACTGCTGTACTTCTGTTTTCAAGGAGCGTACTTCCTGTTCCAAAGCCGCGATCCGTTCCAGCATTTCTGTATCTCTTTCCACACAATCACCTCTTTCAATAAAAGTAATGATACTCTATTAGTGTAATTTTACACTTTTATATTGTGGAAGTAAATTGTTTTCGGAAAATTCATGCACTATAAAGCTATTCTATCAATAATGAACGGGGAATCTAATACAACGACGATTTATGAGATTGGCATGCATATTATTTATCATTTGAAACTATAATTAAGTAATATAGAAATAAATAAAGAAAATTAGTAGGGGGTAATATGAGTAATTTAATTATTTTTTCCATCATTTTTCTAATCGTCCTAGTAATTTTTATAAAGCTGTTACGTTCCTTTACCGCACAATTATATATTCGCAGTAGAATACGAAAAGGAATCAGGCAGCATATTAAACAAATAAAACTGGCAAAAGGAAATAAGCAACAGCTTTTTGACGTATATAAAAGCGTTTTTAATAACGCAACGGCCAAACCGAATCGATTGTTTGCCTCGAGAGACCGAGATCAATTCGAACTGAAAGCAAATACAGAGTTGAATCGGATGACGAGAAATCCTTTTACAAAACTGTATGCAAGTGCCTTAACGTATTCGAAAGGGATGTTTACCTGCCTCTTTCTCCTCGCGACAATTCTTTCAGGCGGAATTTTGAAAGACGAAGTAAAAGCCTCTTCATTGACATTGCCGACAGTTGACGAAAACATTCAACTGAAACTGAATGTTAACTTGGAAGATAAAATCGATCAGATTGTGACAAGCTTTATGCAAGGTGAAAATAAACTGCAAAGCTTTAACTTTCAGGATTTGGCGAATAAGAAAGTCGTTCCGGTTTATGATGTAAAAGATTTACCGCAGGCAGTAACAAATGTAGAGCAGTTAGGCCAGGCAATCGCCCATCATATGTCACAGTTTGAACATCAGTTTACGGTGTACTATGAGGGGGATGTCTCCGATTTTGAAACGACAATCGATGAAGTATTTGCATGGCTGGAAAAAAATGAACCGTATTTATGGGCGGTCATGGGCGAGTTCTCAACACGTGCCAAATACTATGGCAATAAAGTGGAATGGAATGCAACGGTCAACTATGATTTGACTGCAGAGGAAAATGCCATTGTTCTCGGGAAAATCGATCAAATTATCAATACCATTCCGGACAATGCAACGGAATCGGAGAAAGTGAAATTTGTGAATGATTATTTAGTCGTGCACACAGCGTACAATGTGAACAGTAAAGCAAATCCGCATACCCCGTATTCTGTATTAATGAATGGCGAAGGTGTCTGTGAAGGATATGCATTGGCGGCTTTATTAATGTTTGAAGCACTCGATATCGAGGCGAAATATGTTGTCGGAAATGCAGGGGGACCACATGCCTGGAATTTGGTGAAAGTGGATGGACAGTGGTATCACCTTGATATTACATGGAATGACCCGGTTCCGGATCAGGGAGATCGAGTCCATTACCAGTATTTCCTTATAAGCGATGAGAAACTTTCAAAAGACCATGAATGGATTAAATCGGATTATCCGAAAACTGCTGTAAATGATTACCTGTAAAAAATAATATTGACAAAGAAATGTATTAACCACATAATACACTTATTAGGTGTATGAAGTGCTTAATACATTTTTTTATGCATACTGTATTAAGAGGTTAGTACAGAGTACAGTTCGTAGCGGTATTTTTTTGCGGATAGTGTACTAAGGGAGTAATACACGAAAGGAGCTGAATAAGGTGGATGTGAAATTCAATAACCGGGATCCTGTGTATGTGCAGGTTATCCGTCATTTTAAAGAGCAAATTGCAAAAGGTTCGTTTGCGCCAGGCCACGTCATACCATCAAGACGGGAGTTGGCCAATCAGCTCAAAATCAACCCGAATACAGTGCAGCGCGCCTATAAGGAAATGGAGGAGCAGAAATTGATTTATACAGAAGGTAATATGCCAAGTTGCATTACGAAAGATGAAACGGTACTAAAAAGTGTTCGTGAAGAATTAATCAGTGAAGCGGTGCAAGTATTTATCAGTTCCATAAAATCAATCAATGCGCCACTTCCCGAAATAATGGAGCTCGTACAGAAACAGTATGAGGAGGCGGAGCAGCGTGATTGAAGTAAAAAATGTCTCTAAAAAATATAAAAGAAAGCAAGTATTGAAAGATATGAGCTTTACTGCAGAAAAAGGGCAAATTACATGCCTGATCGGAATTAACGGTGCAGGAAAAACGACCATTATGAAATCAATTATGGCGCTCACGCCGATTGACCGTGGCGAAATATTAATCGATGGCAAAAAAATCAGCAAAGACGCATACGAAAAAATTACGTATATTCCAGATCGTCTGACAATGTCACCAAACTATACAATTGCACAAAGCTTCGAATTTATGGCCGATTTTTATAAAGTGTGGAATGAACAGCGGGCAACAGAACTTCTCGCATTCTTTCAACTGGATCCGAACGATAAAATTTCAAGCCTGTCAAAAGGAAACACGGCAAAAGTCAATTTACTGCTTGGTTTGGCATTGGATGTGGACTACATCCTGATGGATGAGCCATTTTCAGGAATCGATATCTTTTCAAGAGAACAGATTGCCAATGTCTTTACGAGTCATTTAATCGAAAATCGCGGCGTCATTATTACAACACATGAAATCAATGATATCGAACATTTAATCGACAAGGCAGTGCTCATTGGGGACGGCCGTGTATTAAGAGAAATGAATGTGGAAGAGATGCGGGAAACAGAAGGCAAATCCGTAGTAGATGTAATGCGGGAGGTGTATGTCGGGTGAATCACTATATAAAACTCGTCAATTTTGAAGTGAAACGATTTAGTAAACTTTATCTATCTTTAATCATTGCGGTAGTAGCAGCCCAAATTATCGGGGCTATTATAACGTCTTTACATTATGTAAGCGAAGCGGAGAAAACAATGGGGCGTGAGCAATTGACAGTAAGCGACTATATACAAAACTATAGCGCATATTCTCTACAGAACTTTTTGTATTCGGAATACTTCATTTTGTCCATTGCATTTGCAGCAGCTGTACTTATGATGTATGTATTTTTTATTTGGTATCGTGACTGGTTAGGAAAATCATCGGTTATTTATCGTTTGCTTATGCTCCCTACAGCACGCAGAAATGTGTATTTTGCCAAACTGACAACGATATTACTTTTCGTTTTCGGTTTACTGGGGATGCAAATCATCTTACTTGAAGTTTTGAAACAAGTCATTCAATTGATTGTCCCGGAACAACTGTACTTTGATCCAAGTGTTATTTATATTTATTCTGCCGAAGCACTGCAAATTTTGTACCCGAATTCACCGTTACAATTTATATTTTATTACGGAATAGGGACAGCGCTTGTAGCAATCTTTTTTACTGCCGTTTTATTAGAACGTAGCTACCAACTTAAAGGAATTTTCTTTGCATTAATTTATATCGTTATTTCAGTAATTGTTATTATTATCCCGGTCTTTATTCAAATAATTACTGATTACTTTTATTTGAATGAAATTGTTTTAATGACAATTGGTAGCAGTATGATAGTAATCGCATTGGCTGTTTATTTTGCAGACCGTTTATTAAACCGAAAAATTAATGTGTAGAGGAGGGGAAATACATGAAAAAATATTGGCAATTTCTATTAATTGCGGGGGTTACTGTAATAACGTTAAGCGTGCACTATATACAAGTGGTAAATGCGAAAAATAACGATTTTAAATTTACATTTAACAATATCTCTGGTGACGACAGTTATTTAGATTCGCTTGTCATCGAAGCAAATGTTGAGTATGGGGGAGGTTATAGTTCAGCTCTTATTAGTAAAGAAGAAACGATTTTAAAAGATTCTTCTGATTTTAGTAAAAGACCGCTAGTATTTCAGAACCTTATTGACGAACATAAAAACTTTATGCGCGGAAAAGCACTTCTTGCAAATAATTATTTTGAAGACGACACGAAGCTAGTATATGTAAAAGACCCGGAAGAAGCTTGGAAAGTAAAAGATGGGGAAACATATAGTTATAAGATTGATATATTGGATAAAGCAAAGGATACGAAGAGTTCTTTTGAAATCCAATCCCAATTGAAAAGTAGATTGAATTGGGTCTATTTTAGCAATATAACTGTAGTAGACAATGAATTGAAACTTCTTGTAAAACAATTAGATCAATATGGAAACGAACAATTGTATCTTGTCATTATAGATCTTAAAAAACAGCAGTTGCTGAGCGAAAGCTTGATTGACGAAGTGGGAAATGATGAAAACACAAGTACCAGTATACAATCATATAATACGGAATTTAATTTAGGCCATGAAAAATATTATATTTATTCAGTGGATTCTTATGGTTTAAATAGCCCGGAATATAATTTGCTTTCACGTCAGTTCCACGCTATGAATACAGAAACGAATGAAGTGACAGCTATTCAGCTACCGGAAGGCTTAGACCAAAAAATGCAGTCCGTTGCAGTAGAGGATAATTATTTAGTTATTGCATACTCCACAAATACAGAAAAGGTTATTTACCGCTACAATATCGGACAGCAGCGATGGCTTGATCCAGTGATGTTACCACAACCGATGAACTTGAATAACGAACAGAACAGTATGTCTGCACAAAATGGGAAATTATATGTGATGAATGGAATGGATTCCGATTATATGCTCCAAATTTTCGATATAGAAAAAGGGATATTACTATATGAAGGAAAACTTTCAAATGATAATGCGAAACGAAATTACTATATTTGGGCAAGTAATTTTTATGATCTATCAAAATAAAAGAAACTCATTGAATTTGGCTACCAACAGATTTTAGAGTTATATAGTAGAAAGACGCTTAATCGAGGCATGTGCGGAAATTCTCCGGCAACCCAAAATTAAGCGTCTTTTTCGTGTTACAGCTTATAAGGCAGTTTCTCTTCCATAAACTTTTGGAAAGCACGAACAGCAGGGGAAGAGTTTTTCTTTTTACTCGTATGGAGGCCGAGATTCCAAGGAAGTTTCGGATTTACAATTGGAATCGACTTAATCAATTGATGATCGACTTTCGTTTCCATTGGTTTCGGTACCAGCTCATTTTTTCATGGGTAGCACGCAACTGGTCAGATGTTTCTGAGTGGACTGCAGACACAGCATTAGCAGTATTACAAAAAGACTTAAAAGCAACTTACGAAGAAAGCATCAACAACAACTTAGAAATGCCATTTAACGCATTATCTTCAATTCAATTATTCCATTCAATGGGTAAAGAAAAGAAATAAGCTTGAATAAAACTCTTCCCGCTATCAATTATGGTAGCGGGTTTTTTAAATTTCTAATCGCCAATCTCCAACAATTTTATAGCTGTAAATATTTTATTGACTGAATATTCTTATTTATTTACACTGAGGAAAACAAGACGACATCGAGAGACAACTAGAACTAGACAAAGGAGAGGGTATGTTGTGTTTAAATGGAAGAGTAAAGAGCAGTTAAGGCAATTATTAGGTGAACTTGTACAAGTGCAAAGTGTATCGGGTTCCCAGGCTGAAAAGGATTTTCCTGAAGTTGTAGTGAGTAAACTGTCGGAGCTGGCGTATTTCAAAGAATACCCTGACCATTTAAATCGAACATATTTGAGTGATGGGCGCAGTTTCATTAGCGCATTGGTCAAAAAAACTCCGGTTACGAAAAAGACAGTCGTGTTAGTTAGTCACTTTGATGTGGTGGATGTACAGGATTACGGGAAGTGGAAACAATATGCTTTCGATCCTGAGAAGCTGACTGAACAATTTTACTCGGTGAAAGATAACTTGCCGGAAGCAGTACGAGTTGATCTAGACAACGGAAACTGGTTATTCGGCAGAGGCACGATGGATATGAAGTGCGGGCTTGCTTTGCATATGTCCATTGTAGAACAGGCGACATACGGAGAATATGACGGCAACATTCTTTTATTGACCGTTCCTGATGAAGAAGTAAACTCTGAAGGAATGCGGGCAGCGGTTCCACAACTTGTACAGCTAGCGGAAAAATATAATCTTGAATATACGACGATTTTAAATTCAGAGCCGATGTTCAGCAATTTTCCTGGGGACCTAAATAATTACTTCTATACCGGCTCAATCGGAAAAGCATTGCCGGGCTTTTTATGCTACGGGAAGGAAGCCCATGTCGGGGAACCGTTCGGGGGACTGAATGCGAATTATATGGCATCGGTCATCACAGCTGAAATGGAATTAAATATGGACTTTTGCGAAAAGGTGGGCGTAGAAACGACACCGCCACCAACGAATTTAATTTACCGTGACTTGAAAACGGAGTATTCCACTCAAATTTCGCACCGGGCTGTAACCTTGTTTAATTTATTTTTATTTGAAAGAAGCATGACAGATGTTGTATCAATGCTTCAGCAAAAAGCGATCAATGCGGCAACTGAAATCGAACAGTCCTATATGAGCAAAGCGACAAAGTATTCACAGCATACAGATTTTACACCGCAACCTTTAAAAGTGAAGGTCATGACGTATGAAGAAATTTACGAATATGCGGTGGAGAAGTACGGCGAAGAGCGGGTTGAAGAGCTTCTATCAAACCGTGACAGCGAAAAAGATGACCGGCAGCGAACGATTGACCTCGTTGATCAATTAGCTGCATTATGTAATGAACTGGCACCGGTGATTGTCATTTTCTTCGCACCGCCATTTTATCCGGCCATCAGTTCAGGTAAAACGAGACTCATCAGCAATCTTGTAAATGAGTTGAAGCACTACTCGCATGAAACATATAATATGGAGTTTACCATTCAAAACTACTTTGCCGGAATATCGGATTTAAGCTATGTAGGGTTGCATTATGAAAACAGTTCGATTGAATCGCTTATAAACAATATGCCGATGTGGGATAAAGGCTACTCGCTGCCGATCGAGGATATGAAAAAGCTGAATGTACCGGTCCTGAATATCGGTCCGGTAGGGAGAGACCCGCATAAATGGACAGAAAGACTCGATGCGGATTTTGCGTTTGGACCATTAGTTGATCTCCTTGATTTGACGATCGCAAAGTTATTCGCGGCGCATTATGAGGTAAATGAACAAATCTTGAGCAGTTAATAATCTGCCTTTAACGTTTATCGTTAAATTTGTGATACAGTGGGAATACTAACCGCGAACTAAAGCGGAGTTGGAGGCTTATGATGACAAATACAGTAGATGAATTATTAGAATCGCTCGTGGCAGCGACAGTAAATAATGAAGTGAAATGGAGTAAAGGTACGGAAGCGCTGGAAGATGTGTTGGAAGAAGTTTACGGCAACACGGCAAAGCTTTATTACTTCTTTGATGAAGAAGAAGGTTCAAACATCGTGTTAGCAACGTATCAATATTACGAAGGCGAAGTAGAAGCCGATGAATTTTTAAAAGACGGCATGAGCCTGTTTGTCATCGACGCAGATGACTTTGAAATTTTAAATGAAGTAACAGATGAAGATGCGGACGATGCAAATCTATTCCCGGCTTTAATGGAAGCAATTGAAGAAGCGAAGTAAGGGTTAACGTAGCGGGTGTGGACGGTTTAGGATCGTCTGCATCCGTTATTTTTGAAGTAGGGTCGCTGGAAGAAAGCGGGCCGAGATTTTATTAGAACAATAGAGTGGTTTATTAGAAGAAATTCAAGTGATATTAGAAGAACTGGGCTCGTTATTAGAAGATCCGCAAATTTAAGGTGCAGGAGAACTTTTATTACCCGGTAAAATGGGCGAGAAGAAGCCGTGGCTGGATTTTATTAGAACATTTGAGCGGGTTATTCGAAGATTGAGGCAGGATATTAGAAGAAGTACATACTTTATTTGAACATCCGAAACACTTATTAGAACAAACCGCATTTATATTAGAAGATCGGCAATATATTAGAACAAATAAATTTATATTAGAACTTCTGCGGATATATTAGAAAATCCGGCCACCCCCGGGCGCAAACCCCGCCCCCACCCAAAAAAACGCCCGGAAACCAACCCCGGGCGCCCAACTCAAACAATCAACTACCGTTAGCTATTCAACAGCTCAAACCCTTTCACCGCTAACGGCACATCACCAAAAGGCTTCTGATCGAACTGTTCCTCGATGTAAATTTCCGCCAGCATCTGCTCACGTTCACCGGCCGTTTCGCCATGCTTTACCGCGACAACCGCTTCGTATAGACAGGCAAGCTGTTGCATAAGCGGTTTCGCCTCCAGTGTTTGCATGGCCGGATCCAAAGTGACAAACACTGCGAAACGCTGCTCCACGACAGAGGCCAGCTGCTGTAAATACGGATGGTTCGTCTGCTGTAATTCATTCAGCAGCGTACTATGCGCATTTTTTTGCACAAGACGAATGAGCTCGTGTGCCAAGATGTTCGCAGTTCCTTCCCAAACAGTCAATACTTGCGCATCGCGAAGCAGGCGAGGGAGCACGAAATCCTCGATATAGCCGTTCCCGCCATGAAGTTCAATCGCTTCATGCGTAAACTCGATTGCCCACTCGGCCGTTTCCTTTTTCACTAACGCAATTAACAGGCGGACGAGCTGCTGTTCTTCCTCTGAAGCATTCCCGCGGACAACTTCATCATAGCGCGACACTAAATCGAACAACGCGACAAGCGATGCGTGCCATTTTGCGTGCAGTGCGCCTAACGAATGCCTCACCATCGGAAACTCGGCAACTGTCTGGCCAAACGCGATACGCCCGTTTGTATAATGGACCGCTTCATCCAGTGCGCGTTTCATAATGCCGACAGAAGCTGCGGCATTGCAGATCCGGGATAGGTTAAGCGCTTCGAGCATATAGTAGATGCCTTTGGACGGATCCCCGACGACATAAGCTTTTGCACCGTTAAACTCGACCTCTCCGGATGGGACCGCTTTTACACCAAGCTTATCTTTCAATCGGCGGATCGTAATATGATTAAGCTCACCGTCGTCGTTACGCCATGGTACAGCAAACAAAGTTAAGCCGCGTGAGCCCTGTTTGGAACTAGTAGTCTGGCGAGCAAGCACCATCGCAACACCGCACATCCCGGCATTTGAGGCAAAGTACTTTTCGCCGTATAAACGCCATTCACCTTGTTCAAGTCGCGCTTCCACGACGTTCGCTCCGACATCGGATCCTCCTTGACGCTCCGTTAAAAACGTTGCCCCTTCAAATAATTCCGTATCGCCTGTTGCACAAATATGAGGCATAAACTTCTGCTTCAGTTCTTCAGATGCATAGTGCTCGAATAAATAAGCCGTCGCCATCGTCAATGTAACAGGACAGTAAAAACCTGGCTCAGTTTGCGATAGTAAATAACCTTGCGCAAAGCTGTATACATAATTGCCTTTATGACCTAATTCAGGAATGTCTTTGTGCACATAGCCGACAATCCCTGTTGCATAAGTTTCGGCAACCGTTTTTTTATAGCCTTCGTTTACAATAACTTCACTTACTTCATCACCGTATGCATTATAGCGGCGCAATCTCGGTTCACCTTCCCGGTCCGTCACTTTGGCACGGGCATCGATCGGTCCGGCACAAAGCGCACCGAATGCCGTCAGCTTTTCATCCGCATAATGATAAAAAGACGGCGAAAGCTTTTGTTGAAGTAGCTGATGCAATGTTTGATCAGTTTCATAAAAGTTCTGGCTCTTTTCACGTTTATTGGCTAACACTTGCATTTGCTTCACCTCTTAGCTGTTGTTTTAATATCTTTCCGGAAGCATTGCGCGGAAGTGCTTCAGCTTGCTCAAAGATTTTCGGTATTTTAAACGCGGCAAGTTTTCCTTCTAAATGCTCGCGGATTTCCTGTTCGGAAACAGGGACTTTCGCACAGTAAACCACTTTTACTGTTTCGCCCCATTCAGGATGCGGTACGCCGAACACCGCTACTTCAAAAATCGCATCATGCAGCAGTAACTGATCTTCAATTTCTTTCGGATAAATATTCACACCACCGGAAATAATCACATCTTTTTTACGGTCAACGATGTAAATATAGCCCTCTTCATCAATGCGGGCTAAATCTCCTGAACGTACCCAGCCATCAACGAAAATATTTTGCGTTTCTTCCGGATTTTTATAGTACTCTTTCATATTACCTTCACCATATAAGATAATTTCGCCAATTTCTCCGGGTGCCACATCTTCATTTAAAGCATTAATAACACGCAGCTCTGTTCCAAATGGTGCTCGCTTGCCGATACTTCCTGCCTTGTGAGGGTGGTCGGCAGCATGTAAAATCGAACCGCTCGGACCGGCTTCCGTTAAACCATATACACAAACTAAGTTGTCCGTATTAAACTGCTGCTGAATATATACGACTTCTTTTTCAGAAAGTGGTGCGCCTCCGTACACCCACCATTTCATTGACGACAGGTCCGCACTTGCGATTCGCGGTGAGCCGGCAGTTAGAAGGTAGGCAACAGGTGCTCCAAAGAAGTGCGTCGTTTTGTATTTTTCTACCGTATCTAGTAACAAGTCAGGCGTAAACGTCGGTGTGAGTACAGCGGTTGCCCCGACTAAAATGGCCGTAACCAAAAATAAATTCAATGGCGCAGAATGAGTAAGCGGCATCATAATGAGCATCCGGCTTTCTGGTTTTACTTCCATTTCAATTGCAATCATATGCGATACAGCAAGTACATTGCGGTTTGTCAGTAAAACGCCTTTTGGATTGCCGGTTGTGCCGGATGTATAAAGTAATGTGGAGTCATCGTCCTCTACCAGATCACAACATACAGCTTCATTAGGTTCGGCTTCCTGGAATTGATTGAAGCTTTGCCAGTCATGGACAGCAGGACCTGTTTTTACTTTTAAACCATTGAACATAATCGTAGCGGCCTGTTCGAAAATCAGCTCATGGACAAAGATCGCCTTCGCATCGCTATGATTGAGCACATACTCAATTTCACGCGTGACAAACTTGGCATTGATCGGTACAACGACAGCACCGATACGCTGGATGGCAAAGTAAAGCGCGACGAATTCTTGCACATTTGGCATGAAAATTCCGACTTTATCGCCTTTAACAATTCCGCTTGCACGCAACGAGCTGGCGATTTTATTTACTTGATCATCCAATTGTTGATACGTCGTTTCCTGACCGAGACTAATAACAGCAACTTGATTCGGATACTTTCTTGCATGACGAGCTAATAGATTAGAAATATTCATGATTGGTCCTCCAATAATCGAATTAGTTTTTCCTGAAAAATAGCTTCCGTTTTTTCAATATCTTGACGGATTTCATACAACTCTTGAATCTTCTGGTCAATTTCCTTTATCTTTTGCTGACCGTATTCGATTGTCCGCTCCAGCTGTTTAATACCTGTACGATCAAGGTCAAAAAGCAAAATCATTTCCTTAATTTCTTCCATTGAAAACCCATATTTTTTTCCCCGGATAATTAGTTTGATCTTGGCCTCCTCCCGTTTGGAATAATGGCGCATACCATTATGAGGTCGTGTCGGTTTCAAAATCCCGAGCTCTTCATAGTAGCGCAATGTTCGCGGTGTGAGTGCATATTCTTTAGCGATTGTTTTAATGGATTTCATAAAGACACACCCCCATTGGTGAAAGTATATCATTTACGTTAACGTCAATTTAAAGAGAAATAAAGAATAAAATAGAAAAAAATTTACCGGAAGAGAGAAACGCGAATTATAATTCTATGTAATTTTACTTATCTATAGGAATAAATAATTAAATTTAAAATTCCGAATATTACATATTGTAAAACTATTAATGTACTTGTAAACTTGTCATACAAGCTTAAAACTTTTCATAAACGGGGGGAATGAAATGAAAAAGTCACTTTTATTATTTTTGGTAGCGCTAACATTAATCTTGTCCGGGTGCATAGAACGACGTGAATTCATCACAATCGCAACGGCATCGGCAGGGGGGACTTATTATCCAATCGGGGTTGGATTAGGAAATCTATGGACTGAAATTTTAGTTGAAGACAATGTTAAGGGGACAGGTCAATCATCAGCAGGGTCCGTAGAGAATATTCAGCTATTAAAAAATGAGGAAGCAAAAGTAGCGATTCTTCAAGGGTTAATAGGTGCACAGGCATATGAAGGGCGTGGAGGAAACTTTGAAGGGCGACCTTATAAAGATTTACGTTCAATTTCCATGCTCTGGTCAAACGTTGAACACTTTGTATTGATGAATAATGAGATTGAGACAGGAACGATTTCAGATATCGATCAGAAATCATTTTCAGTAGGTCCGCAAGCATCGGGAACGGAGCAGTCAACACTTGTAATTATGGAAGGACTCGGCTTAACGAAAAAAGACATCACACCTGAATATTTAGGGTACGATGATACGATTTCAGCAATGCGGGACGGGCGTTTAGACGGAGGTTCTTTACCTGCAGGTGTACCGGTTTCATCCATTATGGATATGGCTGCATCAGGTGTGAAAGCTTCTGTGCTTGATGTTACAGATGAACAGCTTGATAGCATTAACAGTATTTTTAATACATGGTTCCGTTTTGTGATTCCGGCAGGTACATATACAGGAATCGATAAAGAAATTAACACAATAGCACAGCCGAACTTTTTAGCAACAACAGCAGAAATGGATGAAGAGCTAGTTTATAAGTTAACGAAGGCGATCTATGAAAACTTGGACAAAGTACATCAAATTCACAATTCTGCGAAAGAAATTCAATTAGATTCAGCACTAAATGGTCTTCCGACACCGCTTCATATCGGGGCATACAAATATTTTGTGGAAGCTGGTTTGGACATACCGGAAAATTTAATTCCACCTGAAGCAGCTGAAGGTCAACAATAAGAATCCATTATGGGGGTGTAATGATGATTTTTAAGAAAAAAGCAAAAGAACTTGATGTAGCAAAGACACTGGAAAACGATAAAGAAGCTGGTGGAGCAACACGTACATTTACCGGTAAGACAGGTTTTATTATTTCGGTACTGTTATTTGCACTGGCGTTTTTCTCGGTATACGTAAACAGTTTGATGAATATCCAGGAAATCTACCGTAATGCAATCTTCCTGACATTTATTTTAGTCCTGACTTTTTTCCTGTATCCGGCAACTAAAAAATCGAGTAAAACGAAAATAACAGTTGCAGATTATATATGGGCGGCATTCGGATTTGCCGGGGGCGCTTACATTCTATTAAATTACTCAACTATTCATAATGTGAAATTCTCAGAGCCAACACTTATCGATTATGTGTTTGCATTCATTACCATTGCCGTATTACTTGAAGTTTCACGGCGCACGATTGGATTATTTATTCCGATTTTGTCGGCAATCGCTTTATTCTTTGCACTTTTTGGTCCATGGTTCCCGGGAATGTTTGGACATGCAGGATTTAGCTTCGAACGCTTACTATACCGCTTGTACATGACAACTGAAGGGATATTCGGAATGACCTTCTCGATTGCAACAACTTATATCGTCATCTTCATTTTATTCGGTGCTTTTTTAAATGCGAGTGGAGCCACACGTCTGTTTAATGACTTGGCATTATCGATAGCCGGCCAACGACGAGGCGGGCCTGCACAAGTAGCTGTATTGTCTTCATCATTAACAGGTATGTTAAGCGGATCGGCTGTAGCGAATGTTGCCACAACGGGTACATTTACAATTCCATTGATGAAGAGCATCGGTTTAAAACCACGCTTTGCCGCAGCGGTTGAGGCGACTGCCTCTACAGGCGGTATGATCATGCCACCTATTATGGGTGCGGCTGCATTCATTATGGCTGGTTTCTTAGGGGTAGGGTACAACGTCATTGTTTTGGCAGCAATTATACCGGCCGTTCTTTACTACGCAGCACTGATCATTGCGATTGATCTAGAAGCGAAAAAGCAAGGGTTAAAAGGAATTAGTAAAGATAATATACCGAATGTTATAGAAGTTATTAAAGCGCGCGGTGTACTAATTTTACCGATTTTGATTGTTATCGGAACTCTAATGATGGGCTTCACTGCATTATTAGCCGGTTTCTCAGGAATTTTCGCCTGTATTGCAGCAAGCTGGTTAACGAAAGACAAAGAATTCCGTATTGGTATTAAAGCAACTGTCAACGCTTTAATTGAGGGTGCACGAGGTGCGATCCAAGTAGCCGTTGCCTGTGCGACAGTAGGTATCATCATCGCTGTCATCACGATGACTGGTTTAGGTTCAACGCTTGCGTACAACATTATTCAAATCTCAGGGAATAATTTAGCGATTATTTTAGTCCTCGTTATGATTACAAGTATTGTACTAAGTATGGGCTTACCATCAACGGCTTTATATATTGTCGTAGCGGTGGCAGCTGCACCAGCCCTGATCGAAGCTGGAGTTAATCCGGTTGCAGCACATTTCTTTGTATTCTGGTTCGGTGCACTTTCAAACATTACACCGCCTGTAGCATTGGCATCCTATACAGCAGCGGGGATAGCGAGAGCCGATGCGATGCAGACATCCTGGACGGCGGTAAAACTTTGTTTACCCGGATTCCTGTTGCCGTTCATGATCGTCTATAACCCGGCGCTTGTCATGCAAACCGATGCGGCAGGGCTTGATGCCATATTACAAATTGCCTTTGCCTTTACAACATCCATTTTAGGTGTTTTTGCATTGGCGACAGCTGTATTTAATTTCTTTACAACAGGTATGAATATGATGGAACGGTTGTTAATGGGGGTTGCATCGATTCTTCTTATTATCCCGGAATTAATTTCAAGTGCCATTGGACTGGCACTCATTATACTAGTGTTAGGAATTCATATTCCACGCGGGAAAAAGGCAAATGCCGAAGTGAATAATTTATCTGTTGAAAGATAGGAGTTTTCTTATGCAAGTAGAACGTAGAAAAGTCGCAGATCAAGTTTTAGATTTTTTAATTGAAATGATGCGTACTGGTGAATTACAGAAAAATACAATATTACCGACTGAAAATGCGTTGGCAACTCGCTTTGGTGTAAGTAGAGCACCCATTCGAGAAGCATTGAAAGTACTCGAAGTTGCCGGTGCTATTGAAAGTAGACAAGGTGGAAGAAGTTTAGTAAAAGAAGTGTCTTTGGCACAATTACTTGATCCGGTTCGATTCCAGCTTATTACCAAACAACAAGTGCTCGATTTACTGGAGTTTCGAATCATTGTTGAATGTGAGGCGGCTGCACTTGCTGCTGAAAGACGAACAGAAGAAGAGCTGATCGAAATTCAAAATCTGGTAAAGCACTTCCAGCATTTAATGGAAGACAATCAGGCGATTGGTCATGAAGAAGATTATCAGTTCCATCAATTCATAATGAAGGCGAGTAAAAATGATTTTATTTCAGAAACGATCAGTAACTTAAGTGATCTGCATCTACGTGCTTTAAAGTTTTCGCTATCTCACAATTTAGGTTGGGATAAGAAACGTCAAGAAGTAGCCAAAGAGCATATGTTAATTGCTCAGGCGATTGCAGAAAAGGACTGTGAAGGGGCAAGACAGGCGATGCGTGAACATTTAAGCAATGCACGTCAAAAAATTCTTAACTTACCAGAAGAGTAACGTCAAAATTACGTTCTCTTCATGGTCAGTAGGTAGGACAATGGGGGAACGATATGGAACAAATCCAACAGCTTTTATATCAGTGCATTCGAGATGATGCACGCATTCTTACAGAAAAGGCGGATTTAGTTAGTTATTCTTACGATGCTTCCTTTGGATCGTATATGCCTGAATTCGTTGTCCAGCCTTTATCAACAGAAGAAGTAGCCTCTGTTATAAAGCTGGCAAATACACATAAGATTCCCGTTTATCCACGCGGGCAAGGGACAAGCTTAAGCGGCGGACCTTTGCCTGTTCGTGGGGGAATTGTGCTTGATCTCTCTCAATGGACTTCGAAATTAGAAATTGACGGGGAAAATATGTTGGCGATAGTATCACCAGGGGTTACAGCACAGGCGATTAACGATGCCGCACTGCGACAAGGTCTTATTTACCCTCCTGATCCGAGCAGTATGAATATCGCGACAATCGGAGGGAACCTCGCTGAAAATTCAGGGGGACCAAAAGGGTTGAAATATGGTGTAACAAAGGATTACGTTATCGGCTTGGAAGTTGTCACTCCTGAAGGCGATGTCATTCGAACGGGTGGGAAAACGATGAAGAACGTAACCGGCTATGATTTAACGAAGCTCATTGTCGGCTCTGAAGGAACATTAGGAGTCATTACAGAGGCCATTTTACGTTTATATCCAAAGCCGCAAGCAACGGAAACATTAATGGCTCAGTTTGATGATATTGTCGATGCAGGACGCGCTATCTCCAATATTTTAAGTGCCGGAATTATTCCCGCAAAACTTGAGATTATGGACAGAGCCTCGGTTGAAGCAGTTGAAGCGTATCGACCATCCGGATTACCGACCAATATTGATGCGTTAATTTTAATTGAATTAGACGGTCATCCAGAAGCGATTAAAGATGAAATTAAACGAGTGAATGATGTTTGTATTAAAGAAAATGCCCGTGCAGTTCAAATTGCGCAAACAAAAGAAGAAGCGGCACAGCTATGGCAAGCGAGGAAACTTGTATCACCGGCAATTGTCCGGCTAAAACCGACGAAGATTTCTGAAGATGCAACCGTTCCGCGCAGCAAAATTCCGGAGATGTTTCAACGTTTAAAGGAAATACGTGAAAAATATAATGTCGACCTTGTCGTGTTCGGTCATGCAGGTGATGGAAATTTACATCCGAATATTATTGCGGACGAACGCGATGCGGAAGAAATGCGACGTGTAGAAAAAGCAGTAGAAGAAATTTTCCGTACAGCTATAGAACTTGGCGGTACGTTATCAGGCGAACATGGAATCGGTACGTTAAAAGCACCATTTATGGAAATGGAGCTAGGGGCAGTCGGGGTAGATATGATGAAACGCATTAAACAGGCTTGGGATCCGAACGATATATTAAACCCGGGAAAAATATTCCCTGAGCCCAATCAAAGGTTTGTGTTAACGAATGACTGAACTAGCATATCAAGAGACACTGAGCTGTGTTCAATGTGGCTATTGTCTGCCAACGTGCCCAACGTATGTAACATTCCAAAAAGAAACCCATTCACCACGCGGTCGTATAAATCTTGTGAAAATGGCTGCCGAAGGGAAAATCACGTATGACGAAATTTCTGAGGCGATTGATTTATGTCTAGGTTGCCGTGCATGTGAAACAGCCTGCCCAACAAACGTAGAATACGGAAAAATTCTGGAGTCGGCGGTCGAAGTATTGACGGTTCATAAAGAACAACAAATGAAAAGTCGGATGAAAACGGTAAAGTCGCTATTATTCAACCAAGTTGTACCGAATAAAAATGTTCAAAAAGTACTTGGTACCGGCTTAGCGATCTACCAAAAAACAGGTCTGCAAAAAGTTATGCACAAAACAAATGCACTAAATATATTGCCGGAAAATCTGCATTCATTTGAAACGATTTTACCAACTGTTGAAGGACCGATGAAGCGAAATAAAAGAAAAATGCATTATCCGGTACAAAATCAAAAACCGGTATTTAAAGTAGGTTTTTTTGTAGGCTGTATTATGGATACGATGTTTTCATCGATCAACACACTGAGCATGAAACTATTGCAGCAAGCGGGTTGTGAAGTGACCGTTATTAAAGAACAAGGCTGCTGTGGAGCGCTTCATCAACATAGTGGTTTATCCGATAAAACGCGTCAATTGGCGAAGAGAAATATTGAAGCATTTGAACAATATGAGTTTGATTACGTAGTAAATAGCATCGGTGGTTGTGGCGCTATGTTAGGAGAATACCCGCAATTATTAGCAGGTGAAGCAGATTGGGTAAAGCGTGCGATCAATTTTTCCGCAAAGTCTGTAGATATTAGCGTTATTTTAAGTCAGCTATCACTGCCCTTTAAAAACGATTTGCCATATGTCGTTACTTACCAGCCGTCTTGTCATATGACAAATGTACAAAAACGTGTAAATGAACCACTTCATATGATCAACAGTATTCCGGGCATTGAGCTGATGCCATTGCCGGAAGCCCATATGTGTTGCGGATCTGCAGGAATATATAACATCATTCGTTATAACCATTCAATGAAAATACTAGATGAAAAAATGAAGCATGTGAAGTTATTGCAACAACGACCAAATGTAATAGTGACGACAAACCCAGGATGCCATTTACAAATGAAGTTAGGGGTAGAGCGTGAAGGATTGGCTGAAACGGTTCGAGTTGTGCATCTTGTCGAGTTGTTAGCTGAAGCATGCGGGATAGAAGCGTAAGGGGGAAAATAGATGTTAGAAGTAGTTATTATTGGTGGGGGGATTGTTGGTTTATCTGTTGGACTAGCTTTAACAGAACGCTTCCCGGATAAAAAAGTAGTCATTTTGGAAAAGGAGAATTCGGTGTCGAAGCATCAAACCGGCAATAATAGTGGTGTGATCCATTCCGGCATTTATTATAAACCTGGTAGCTTTAAGGCCCGTTTTGCTAAGCAAGGAAGTCAGTCGATGGTAGCCTTTTGTGAAGAACATGGCATTGAATATGACATTTGCGGGAAAGTCATCGTGGCAACAGAGCAACACGAACTGCCGTTATTAAAAGACTTATACGAGCGCGGTTTACAAAACGAGCTTGAAATTGAAATGCTGAATGCAGAGCAACTGAAAGAAATTGAACCGCATGTAGCGGGTCTTGCAGCGATTCGTGTTCCGCAGGCGGGGATAGTAAACTACCAGCAAGTCTCGGAGAAGATACGGGAGTTAATAGAAGAAAACGGTGGCGAAATTCGTTGTGGGGTAGAAGTAAAATCAATTGATGAACACAATAATGGTGTGACAATCGAAACGTCTAAAGGTACGGTCGAAGCAAAAGTAATGATTAACTGTGCAGGACTGCAAAGCGACCGCATCGCAAAAATGACGGGATATTCTGCGGATTTAAAAATTGTCCCTTTCCGTGGCGAATACTATAAGCTCAAAGAAAGCAGCCGCAGTTTAGTCAATCATTTAATCTATCCTGTACCAAACCCGGACTTTCCGTTTTTAGGTGTGCATTATACGCGCATGATTGGCGGAGAAGTCGAAGCTGGTCCGAATGCTGTTCTAAGTTTTAAACGGGAAGGCTATAAAAAAACAGATATAAACTTATTTGATATTGCTGAAACATTAACTTACAAAGGTTTTTGGAAGTTAGCCGGAAAGAACATGAAAGAAGGGCTGAATGAGATGGCCCGTTCATACAGCAAAGGATTATTCGTAAAAAGTTTGCAAAAGCTTATTCCGGAAATTCAAGCAGATGATTTAGAACCTGGTGGAGCGGGAGTGCGGGCCCAAGCGTTAAAGAGTGATGGTTCGATGGTTGATGACTTTTATTTCATCCCGGGTAAACGCAGCATTCATGTGCTAAATGCCCCTTCGCCGGCAGCAACTGCATCTCTGGAAATCGGCAAGGAAATTGTTGCAAGATTTGAGAAGAAATTCGAAACGGTTTATTCATAAAAAGATAAAATACCGGAGGCTTAAATTAAAAAAAGCTTTCGGTATTTTTTATTTGTTTAGAAAATGGCATAACTATATATAAAATAATACGCATTTTCGCCATAATCTTATTGACAATTATTATCATTTAGTTTTATTATCTAATTAGTGAAAATGATAATTGTTATCAATTAAATTTAAGGAGCGTTATTCAAATGAAATCGAAAAAGTTTAATTCTTTAATGGCAATGCTTTTCGTGGCAATTGGTTTACTAGTTGTTGCGGGTTGCTCGGATAAAGAAACAAGTTCAAATGAAAACAATGAAGCAACATCAGGTTCTTCAAATTCAGAAGATTCAGCAACACAATATCCAATCGTCATCAAACATGCATTAGGTGAAACAGTAATCGAAGAAAAGCCGGAGCGTGTAGCAACGGTTGCATGGGCAAACCATGATGTGGCACTTGCTCTAGGTGTAGTGCCAGTTGGTTTCTCGGCAGCAAACTACGGCGTACAGGATGAAAGCGGAATGCTTCCATGGACAGCAGAAAAATTAAAAGAGCTGGGCGAAGAAAATCCGAACATCTACCAAGATACAGATGGCATAGATTTTGAAGCCGTTTCGGATTCGAATCCGGATGTTATTTTAGCAGCATATTCAGGACTTACACAGGAAGAGTATGATACGTTAAGCGAGATTGCACCAGTTGTTGCCTATCCGGAAACTCCATGGGTTATTACATGGCGTGACCAAATTCTATACAATGCAAAAGGTATGGGCATGGAAGAAGAAGGTAAACAATTAATCGCTGACACAGAAAAATTAATTCAAGATAAAGCAAACGAATTCCCGGAAATCAAAGGTAAAAAAGCGGCTTTCGGTATGTTTACCGCGACGGATTTATCGAAGTTCTATATTTATACACCGGCTGATCCACGTGGTGAGTTACTGGAAGAGTTAGGTATGGAATATCCGGAAAGCATTAAAGCGCAAGTTCAGGATGAAAGCAGCTTCTATATCGAGTTAAGTGCAGAAAATGCAGATGCTTTAAATGATGCAGAAATTCTAATTGCATATGGCGATGATAATACATTAAAAGCACTTCAGGCAGATCCGATTTTAGGAAAAGTACCTGCAATCCAAAATGGTTCGGTTTTAATTATTCCTGACAACACACCACTTGCAGCTGCAGGAAACCCGAACCCGCTATCACTACAATATACAATCGACGAGTATGTAACTTTAATTTCGGAAGTTGCGAAAAAGTTAAAGTAATATGAAAAGTACATCCGTTTTAGAAAAGAAACAAAATATGATGCCGCGTAATTTTATTAAAGTATCATTGCTTTTGATAATTTTACTCGGACTATGTATACTAGCATCACTTGTATTCGGTTCGCGGATGATTGGCTGGACAGATCTTCTGAATGGGTTATTCCATTCAGAGGCTCAGTCTCATGAAGCGAACGTGATAAGGCAGCGTGTAGTAAGAACGATTTTCTGCCTGCTATGTGGTGCAGCATTAGGTGTTTCCGGAGCGCTGATGCAATCGGTAACCCGCAACCCTATTGCAGATCCAAGTATATTAGGTGTCAATACAGGGGCATCCCTTTTTGTCGTTTGCGGCATTGCCTTTCTAAATATCAGTTCGGCAAACCAGTATATTTGGCTTGCGATAGCGGGAGCTTTTATTACCGCTATTTTTGTATTTGGGATTGGTTCAATGGGGAGAGGCGGCGCAACACCATTAAAGCTCGTGTTGGCAGGTGCGGCTACGAGTGCAATTTTATCTTCACTCGTTGTGGCGATCATGATACCAAGAACGAATGTAATGGATCAATTCAGATTTTGGCAAGTCGGAAGTGTCGGTTCCGGCAGCTGGGATGCCATTACATTATTTATTCCATTTATAGTAGTAGGATTATTAATTGCCTTAATTACTGCGCCGGCATTGAATGCCATGGCATTGGGTGATGATGTTGCGACAGGGCTGGGTGTACGCACAGGTATTGTAAGAATTGTAGCGGCATTAGGTGGCGTATTATTATGTGGTGCTGCAACAGCATTGGCGGGTCCAATCGGCTTTATTGGGTTATTAGCTACACATATCGTACGTCTCGTAATAGGTCCTGATTTACGTTATATTATTCCGATGTCAGCCTTGTCGGGGGCGATTATTTTAACCTTTTCCGATGTGATCGGAAGGCTCCTTGGCAGTCCAAGTGAGCTTGAAGTTGGGATTGTGACGGCCTTTATAGGTGCGCCGATTTTAATTTTAATTACGATGAAAGCGAAAATGCGTGCAATATGATGAATGAAACGATGAAGATGATTAAGACGTCAAGAGTAAAAAGAAAACGCCGGTTTATAATGATGACTTTCTTGATGGTCATCATTTCGCTAGTACTTTGCGGTTTGATGCTTATGCTCGGCAACACAATTTATCCGGTACAGGATGTTATAAAGGTTTTACTAGGTGAACAAGTGAAGGGAGCAACCTTTGCGGTAAATACAATTCGTTTCCCGAGAATGGTTGCCGGTTTGTTTGCAGGCTTTGCATTTGGTGCCGGGGGCTATATTTTTCAGACGATGCTGCGCAACCCGCTGGCAAATCCGAATGTAATCGGAATTACAACAGGTTCAAGTGCTGCAGCTGTATTTTGCATCATTGTATTAAATGCAAGCAATGCAGTCGTGTCGATTGCAGCTGTAATGGGAGGGCTTGCAACCGCAATCTTTATTTATCTGCTGGCAAAAGGCACATCCTTTTCGATTGGCCGACTTATTTTAATCGGAATCGGGATACAGGCAATGCTGACGGCATTTATCAACTATTTGATGCTGATCGGGGATACACATGATATTCCGGCTGCAATGAGATGGCTGAGCGGCAGTTTAAACGGTGCGAAATTAGCGAACCTTTATCCGCTAATCCTGATCGTATGTATTTGCACACCGATCTTAATGTATTTTGCGAAGCGTCTGGAAATGCTGGAACTTGGTGAACAGGCGGCAACATCTCTCGGCGTCAATACAAATCAAACAAGAGTCATCCTTATTATTACATCGGTGCTCATGATTGCATTGGCGACTGCTGCAACCGGTCCGATTGCCTTTATTTCCTTTTTGGCAGGTCCGATTGCAAAGAAATTAGTAGGTGTCGGATTTTCTGGTCTCATTCCTGCAGGTTTAATCGGTGTTATTTTAGTATTGGCGGCAGATCTAATCGGACAGTTTGCTTTTGAGACACGTTATCCGGTAGGGGTCATTACAGGAATAATTGGTGCACCCTACTTAATTTATTTATTAATCCGAATTAATCGGAAAGGAGATTTATGATGAAATCGACACATACATTCCAAACGGAAAATCTTGTTGCAGGCTATGACAACAAAGCGATTTTACAAGGTGTTAGTCTAGCGATTCCAAGCAATAAAATCAGCATTATTATCGGTTCGAATGGTTGTGGGAAATCGACACTTTTAAAAACGATGGCACGATTAATCAAACCAATCTCCGGCCAAGTATTGTTGGATGATAAATCGATTAACAAAATCCCGCCGAAACAGCTTGCACGTGTTTTAGGACTCCTTCCGCAATCACCGATCGTACCTGAAGGCATCACGGTTGCTGATTTGGTTGGACGGGGCCGGTTTCCGCATCAGAGCTTTTTAAAAGGCTGGTCAACGGCGGATTATGAAGCGGTAGCAGAAGCGATGGAAATGATGAACATAACGGAACTTGCCGACAGTCATATCGATGAGCTGTCAGGAGGGCAAAGACAACGTGTATGGATTGCCATGGCACTAGCACAGCAAACCGACATCTTGTTTTTGGACGAACCGACTACATACTTGGATATTACGTACCAAGTGGAGATTTTGGACTTATTGACAGATTTAAATCGTAAGCATGGTACGACAATCGTGATGGTGCTCCATGATATTAATTTATCCGCCCGCTATGCCGACTATATTTTTGCTTTGCATAAAGGTCGACTCGTTT
This sequence comes from Solibacillus sp. FSL R5-0691, assembly GCF_037974225.1. GTDB lineage: Bacteria > Bacillota > Bacilli > Bacillales_A > Planococcaceae > Solibacillus. The sequence goes on along the minus strand of NZ_CP150231.1, from coordinate 2,702,891 downwards.
CGGAGGGAACACCAGCAAACGTAATTACGAGTGAATTGATCAAAGATATATTTAATTTAAACTGTGTTGTCACACAAGACCCTGTTTCGGATTCGCCTTCAGTTGTCCCGATCGGAAGACATCATTCGAAGTCCGGAATGCTTGTTTAGCTGCAACTTAGTCAATGGAACCTGAAGGCGACTGCGCGAAAAGCGTAATTGTCCGACAAATGAAAAGAATGGAGTGTTTCGAATGAACGATATTTATGATGTAACGATAATTGGCGGTGGTCCAAGCGGATTATACAGTGCGTTCTATGCAGGGTTGAGAGATTTAAAAACAAAAATTATTGAATTCCAGCCGACGCTCGGCGGGAAACTCCACGTTTATCCTGAAAAGATTATTTGGGATATTGGTGGTATGCCTCCAACACCAGCACAGCAAGTCATTGAAAATCTCATTAAACAGGGACTGACATTCAAGCCAACCGTATGTCTAAATACAAAAGTCGATTTCATCACAAAAAAAGAAGATTTGTTTGTGATTGAGACAAGTTCAGGCGAAAAACACTATTCGAAAAAAGTGATCGTTGCAGTAGGTGGCGGCATTATTAGTCCGATTAAATTGCATATTGAAGGTGCGGAAAAGTATGAAGTATCGAACTTGCACTATACAATTCGAGGCATCCAAAGCTTTAAGGACAAGTCACTGCTAATTTCAGGCGGCGGTAACTCGGCGATTGACTGGGCGAAGGATCTGATCGGTATTGCCAAGCAGATTACCGTCATTTACAGAGGCGAAAAGCTATCTGCTCACGAAGCACAAATCCGCCATTTGCAGGATAATGGCGTTCCGATCGTTACAAATACACAGATTAAAACACTTGTAGCGAATGAAACGAAGACGAAAATTGAAGAAGTCATTTTGGAAAACGTCGTAACAAAGGAAACATCGAAAATTGTAGTAGATGATGTCCTTGTAAATCACGGCTATGACCGGGATTCTTCATTTACTTTTGATGCGGCACTCTCTCCGGAAAAAGATAAAGATTACGACTATTATTATTTGACGGACGGTAAGGGGCTGACATCGGTTGACGGGATTTATGCTGTTGGCGATATTTCCAAATATGATAACAAAGTTTATTTAATTACCGGTACATTCCAGGATGCGGTCAATGCGATCAACGCTATCAAAATTAGCCTTGAACCGACAGCAGATCAGTACGCAAAAGTTTCTTCGCATAATGAAGTATTCGAAAAACGCAACCGTGAACTGATGAAGGACATGCTTGTGAATGGATAGTATGCTGAATAAAATAAATTAAATAATCACAACGCAGAAGTTTACGTGAACTTCTGCGTTTTTTAATGTTGGAAGGATAGTAATCGATTATAATGGAAGTATTATGGGAATTGATGCATGTGTGAAAGGAAGGGGAGTGCTATGGTTTTCCAAAGAGTAGTTAATTATAAATGGCTTTTGATCGCTTGTGTCATTTTACTTGGCAATATTGTTGTTTATCAGTTGTCGTTTGTTTCTGCGCTTTCAGATGAGCAAGTACAAGGAATGGTAATCGGTTCACTAATTGACTGTGCGGTTGTGGCACCGGCACTTCTCTTGCTGCAAACGGGCAAATGGGCGGTCAAAAATTTTGTTGTCTTTGTTGCTGCGGGTATTTTATTTGCCCGACTCGTCATCCCTAATGGATTGATGGAACCTTTCCGCTATATAACTTTTTCTGCAATTGCAGTAGAAGCAGGATTGGTTTTGATGGAGTTAATCATTTTATTTGTTTTCATAAAATATTTACCAAGTATTATTCGAGCGGTCAAATTAGAGCAGGAGCAACTTATCTTTTCATTTCCTCGAATTGTTAGAGAGAAAGTAAAAGATAACGTATTAATGAGAGTTCTTTGCCAGGAGCTGCTTGTATTTTATTATGCGTTTTGCAGCTGGAAGAAAAAACAGCCAGGCGGATATTCCGTTCATAAAAATACGATGTATATTCCTATGTTATTTATGATTTTTCATGCAGCACTATTTGAAGCAATTGCATTCCATTGGTTTTTCCATGACCGCATACCGGTTTTAGCTTGGGGGCATACAATTCTCTCACTTTATGGACTACTATTCTTGCTGGCCGATTTCCGCGCATTAGTACTAAATCCGGTCCGTATCGAAAACGGAAATTTATATCTTTCCAACGGCTTATTGAAACAAACAAAAATTGACTTGAAAAATATTTCTCAATTGCATACATCTATACAAGATGAAGAAATTTATCATTTTAAAGTGTTAGGAAATACAGAGGAACAGCCCGACTTTGTGCTGGAGTTGAAGGAACTGCAGACAATCCAACTGGTAGGCGGATTTGAAAAAAGAGCAAAATTTATAGGAGTGTACTTAGACGCCCCTGCCCTGTTACGTAGCGAAATAGAGTCAGCGATAATAGATAAATAGTGTAAAAGATGAAGAAATGGGGTATAGATTATAGAACGCAATGTTATGAGGTGAGAAGATGAACATTCGAATATTAGGTTATAAAGATGCTGAACAATATAAAAAGGTTAGATTACACGGGCTTTTACATTCTCCAACATTATTTAGCTCGTCTTTTGAACATGAGAACAATTATACGGTTCCGGAAATTGAACAACGTCTTCGTCCGCAAGCAGATATTTTTACGCTTGGGGCATTTGAAGACAACGAGCTGATTGGAATTGCAACGTTTAAAAGAGAAACAGGTGCAAAACTGAATCATAAAGGCGTTCTTGTCGGACTCTATGTTATGCCTGATTCAAGAGGAAAAGGTGTAGCACGGGATATGATTGAAGAATTGTTGCGCCTGTTACGTGAAAACGAAGGTCTTGAACAGCTTCATTTAACTGTTGAGTCTACAAATGAACAGGCAATCTCCCTCTATGAATCGCTAGGATTTAAGCGATTTGCTAAAGAGGAGCGTGCCCTAAAGGTCGACGGAAACTATTATGATCAAGTGTGGATGTTAAAAGAGCTATAGCTATTAAGAATTAAAACATGAGATAATATTGAAGTTTTTTAGAGAGGGGAAAAACTCTTAATAAGTAACGGATATTTAAAAAATTGTTTGGAATGAAGGGCGACTCCAGCGGGAAAAGCATGACGCCTGAGACTAGGAACAAAAGCTAAGAACGCCACGTCCTGTGGCAACGCTTTTGTGACCAACATCCTGTTGGCCTCATGCCCGCGGAAAGCGTCCCGGAATGGAAATCAATTTATACGCATAGCAAAAAAACAGCATTTTTCTCATTGAGAAAAATGCTGTTTTTGGATTATATGCTAGCTTTTTTTACGTTATATAGCACTCCCTGCGGAGCCTTTTGATAAACGTTCTGAAATGATCAGAACAATGAGGATTAAAACAATCTGCAGCACACCATATGCGCATGCCGTACCAAACTTGAAGGCATAAAGCTTCTGGAATATGGCAACCGACAATGGAATCGTCGACGTATTATAAATCAAGATTGAAGCAACGAATTCCCCGATACTTTGGACAAAAGCAAGCAATGTACCGGCAAGAACACCGGATAAAGTAAGCGGAATGACAATTCTTCTGAATGTATACCACCACGATGCACCTAAACTTCGCGAAGCCTCCTCCACGGATTGATCCAACTGCATAAGGGAAGCCGATGTCGACCTGAAGACAAGCGGCAAATGCCGGATAAAATACGCAAGCGGTAAAATCCAGAAAGACCCGATCAATACTTGATTGAATGTAAATGCACTTTCCGTAGAGAATGCCGCGATTAAGTTAACTGCTACAACCGTACCCGGCAATGCCCACGGAATCGTAATTAAAATATCGAGCGCTGTTTTCCCTTTAAAGCTAAGTCTGACCATTGCATAGGCAGCAGCAACACCGAATATAATATTGCCGACTGTTGCGATGAAGCCCATTTGCAGCGAGTTCCAAATCGGCCGCCATGTCCGCTCATCCGTAAAGAGGGCTTTATAATGGTCGAGCGTATATTCGGTCGGCAAAATTTGAATGGTCCAAGCCCCGTCTTTTGAAAAGGATATTAAAATTAACACTAAAATCGGCAGGATTAAAATCAGCGTCCCGATAAAGGATAGTGCAACCGCCAAATACTTTATCGGCTTCGAGCTCACTTCCGAGCGGTGAACACTGATTCCTTTACTTAAATTCTGATAGTTACGTCGGTTTTGATACCAGCGCATAATAAGTAAAAAAGTGATGGACACGAACGATAAAATGGTTGACTGTGTAGCCGCCATATCCAAGTTGCCGTTTGTCCGCGATAAATAAATTTGCATCGTCATTGTACGTTCAACCCCGAACATGAGTGGCGCGGTATAAGATGCCATCGACACCATGAAAACGAGGAGGGAAGATGCGATGATAGATGGGGTAAGCATCGGCAAAATAATCTTCCGCCAAACCCGTATCCGGCTTGCACCAAGACTTGTTGCGGCTTCTTCCAAAGAAGGGTCAAGCCCTTTAATAGCTGCTGAAGCCGTTAAATAGAAGTACGTATACATCGTAAATGTATGAACAACAATGACACCCCAAATCCCTTTTAAGGCAAACGGAACATCTTCCAATTGAAACATCTGCTGAAATAAGCGCGGGAAGATACCACTTTCACCATATAAAAATGAAAAGGATAAAACCCCCACCAATGGAGGCAATGCCATTGGGACAAGTACTAAAATAGAGAGCAGACGGCGACCCGGAAAATCGTAGCGTTCCAGTAAAAAGGCCATCATTACCCCAACAACGGCACAGCAGATGACACTAATAATCGATATATAAAAGCTGTTCCAAAGTGCCTCTAAATTGGCTGTACTTTCTAAACTAAAAAACTTCTGATAGTTTGCCAGCTGATTGTCGCCGGCAAAACTCTGAATGAAAGTTGAGTAAAATGGATAAATAACATAGGCAAACAATATTAAAAACAGCGGGGAGATAAGAATATAGACAAAATAGCGTGATTGTGTAAGACGAGACCACCAACTCGCTTCGTATGTGTCAACGGATTTTTTGCTCATTGTGTGCCTCCTCTCTTATTCTCCTAGGAAATAAATATTTTGTTTCGGGATATGTAGTTCAATCATATCGCCAGCTTGCAGTATTGCCGTACCCCGACTAATAATCATTGCTTTTAATGTTGTATCATTCCATTTGATAAAGTAATTTACGCTGAGTCCGGTAAACTCGATCAGCTCGACGATACCTGTAATGGCATTTTCGCCAGGACCGCTTTCAAATGCTTCAGGACGGACGGATACATGAATTTCGTCTCCAATTGATGCTTGAAGACCCGGTGCCAAGTTTTCTGTCAGTCCTTGCAGTTCAAGACCTTTGTCATTTGTCACAGTAATAATATTGCCCTCAATCGATTTTACTTTCATCGTAAGTAAATTTGTCTCTCCGATAAAAGTGGCGACAAAGCGATTGTTTGGTCGGTGATAGATTTCCTGTGGTGTACCGATTTGTTTGACGACGCCATGCTCCATTACCATAATGCGATCCGACATGGCCATTGCTTCAGTCTGGTCATGGGTAACGTAAATTGTCGTCACACCAAGCTCTGACTGAATCCGTTTAATTTCAATCCGTGTTTCTTCACGCAACTTTGCATCCAGGTTGGATAATGGCTCATCCAGCAGCAAGATGTCCGGTTCGATGACAAGCGCTCGTGCCAAAGCGACACGTTGCTGCTGTCCACCTGATAATTCATTAATTTTGCGTGTGCCATATGGTCCTAAATGAACGAGCTCACGTATCCGGTCAACCTTTTCTTTGATCGTTTTTTTATCATACTTTCGGATTTCCAGACCGAATGCGATATTTTCATTGACGGTCATATGCGGGAAGAGTGCATAGTTCTGAAACACCATTCCGATATTACGTTTGTTAGGCTGCAATGTTGTGACATCCTGATTGTCAAAGTAAATTTTTCCTTGAGAAGGGTAGTAAAATCCGGCAATCATCCGTAATGTTGTTGTTTTACCACAGCCACTCGGACCTAGAAATGTAAAAAATTCACCCGATTTTATATCCAGCTCTAAATCTTTGACGCTTACGACATCACCGAATTTTTTTGAAACGTCGTTAATATGAACAGCTTTCATCCAATCCAACTCCCTTCACACCGACAAATTGGGAAAAGAAAGACCTCTTTATTCAGAGGTCAGTCCTATAACTGCTATTTGCCTTTTCCTTTAATGTTTGTATCCCAGTATTCCATCCATTCCGCTTCTTTATCGGACATTACTTGCCAATCGATATCAAGTGGTTTTAAATCCAGCTCTTTATACCAGTCAGGCATAGCATCTTCCGCAATATCCGTACGTGTTGGAATTTGGTAATACTCTTTTGAAAGTTCAACCATCGTTTCTTGATCGAACAGGAATTCCATAAATAATTTCGCATTTTCTTCATTTTTAGCATTATTTACAATACCGACTGCATCGACTAAAATCGGTGCACCGCTTTCCGGATAAATAAAGTCAAATGTGTAATCCGTTGTATGTTTTTTCAGTAAAATATCCTGCAAGTTCCATAACGAAATTGAACCTTCCTGGCGTGCCAGTTTTAAATACAACGCGTTAGGATCTTGTGTATATTCTTTTGTGTTCGCATCAAGTTTCATCAGCCAGTCATAGCCTTTTGATGGATCATCCGCACCCTGGCGGAAAATCATAGAAGAATAAATTGTACGCATCGTTCCTGAAGCAAGAACACCGCGAATTAAAATTTCATCTTTCCACTTTGGATCAAGTAATTCATCCCAATCCTGTGGTCCTTCTTCCGGTGACATCACATCACTGTTAATCATAATGACTTCAGGTAACAGCATCTCACCAACCCAGCGATTTTGCTCATCCTTATGAAGAGGGTCAACAGAATCGATAAATGAAGGATCCCATTGTAAAAGCAAATCTTCATTTGCGGCAACCATCATCGCTGACTGTGTACCGCCCCACCAGAAATCGCCTTGCGGGTTCGCTTTTTCACCACGCACACGCTCTAAAATCTGCTGAGCACCCATTGTCATGTATTCCACTTCGATATTCGGGTAACGCTCATTAAACTTTTCGATAACACCCTGTACCATGTTTTCGTCACGCCCAGTGTAAATGACGAGCTTACCGGAAGCATTTTCTTCTGTTGTGCCTTCTGTCGTGCCGTTATCACCTTGAGCTGTATCATTTGATGTCTCTTCGGAGTCCCCACACGCAGCTAAAACTAATAAAAGAGTTGTGAGAATAAGAGCAAGCCAAGTAAACCTTTTCATTCAATGTCCTCCTTACATATAGTTTTTCTTTTTCAAACAGAATAAAAGGATATCTATTCCAATTTCATTTTATCTACAAATTTTTTAATATTCAAACAAATATCCCTATAACTTTTAAATTTTTACAGTTCATTTAATTGATAAAGAGAAAAATTTACGCGGGAACTACAGAATTGATAAAAGTTAAGGGGATGCAATGCCAAGTTTAATGCGAAGAAAATTGTTTTATTTAAATTTATTAAGGGAAATATAAAAGCATCAGCACAACAGCGGTTTTCCCATTGATTTGGAATTACATACGGTTGGACGTGCTTCTCATCTCACGAATGATGGAACTTAATTTATCGGAGGAGTGAAAATATGAGTAAAAGTAATAAAGAAATTGCATTGCAAATTTTAAACGAAAACAGTATAGGCGTTATGGCTACAAATAATAACGGTGTACCGAATTCGCGCTATATGACATTTGACTATGTAGAGTCGAAATTGTATACGGTAGCACTGGAAGATTCAGATGTCGTGCGTGAAATAACTGAGTTTGGCGGTACCCACATTTTATTAGGGTATGAAGGCGAAGGAATGCTTGAAACATTTTTAGAAATCGAAGGCAATGCAGCAACAACATTAAATGATGCTGTGAAACAGAAGCTGCTTGATAAATATCCAAAGCATGCTGACGGCAATTTTGTGCTAATTCAAGTTACGCCAACACGAATGCGTATTATGAATAAAGACGGAAAAAACCAGGAAGAAATTCAACTATACTAAGGGAGGCAGTGTAATGGAAACATTAAAAGAAAAAGTACTTTCAATTATTAAGGACCATAAAATCGGGACAATGGCTACATTAAACGGACGTCACCCTTATGTTCGTTACATGACGTTTACAAACGAAGACTTCACGCTCTATGCGACAACAACTGAAGACTCTCAAAAAGTGTACGATTTAAATGAAAATCCTTATACGCATATTTTACTGGGCTATACAAAGGAAGATATGGATGCCCCGTATTTAGAAATTACAGCAAAACTAAGCGAAGTAAAAGATGATTCATTAAAGCTGAAAATCACAAACTTCTTTAAAGACGTTTTCACTTCAGAAGACGGGGATATGGTGACACTTCAATTCGATCCGATTACGATCAAGTTAATGAACGATGGTGAGCCACAGGAATTGAAGCTTTAAAATAGTTAAGTTTAGCAAGAATAAATGTCATGCTGCAAAAAACAACACGACAATAAACAAAAGCTCTTATGGCGTAGTACTGGGTACTGTCGCATAAGAGCTTTTGTATTTAGGTTAGAAGCATTGGAAAGTTAAAATTGAATTTCGGTTTACTGAACTGTATACCCAGCCGAAGCGACTCCATCTAAAACCTAAAATGATATTTGGCGCAACAAATGTCGGGAAGAACCAGAAACTATTTCCGTTTCGTTGCCAAATAAACGTATTACGGAACATACAGCGTCTTATCCCACTGGAACCTTGCTGTGAATGGCTAGCGGAAAGTTGCTGCATTTGAGGAGTAAAGCTTGGGGGCGGTCCCATCGGCATTTGGGTATTGCCGCCAGGTCCTCCACCAGAACCTCCACCAGGTCCACCTCCGGGATTACCAGGGAAGCCGCCGGGACCACCACCAGGGAAACCTCCAGGACCTCCACCAGGGAATCCAGGTCCAGGTCCAGGGAAACCACCTGGTGCTCCAGGAAAACCTCCTGGGCCTGGTCCTGGGGGAGCCGGGAAAAACTGTTGCTGAAATGGTTGTCCTTCAGTGCTCTCATCAAAGCGTTCAAACGGATTTTGATACAACAAGCATACCTTCTTTCTTAAGTATTCTTTGTAATGTATGTAAATACAGGTAAACGCCAATAGGAATTCGCCTATTAATAGACGAAATAGACGAATTACCGGAGTGATTATAATTTTCGCCCAAATTTCCTTTAGTATGTTTTGTTCAGGAATGAATTAGGGTGAATTGTTAACTAATGAAAGATAGATGATTTGAAATATATGTGTAACTGGACTAAAATCACAATGAAGATGTGAAAGAGAAGGGAATTTATTATGAAAAAATATTTGTTTGCTATCATCCTATTGTTGTTGGCGGGTTGTAGTAATGGAGAGAGTACAAATGTCAAATTTACCGAGAAACAGGCGGTACCGTTTGAAATAATGAAATATGATGAAAAAATTGCACCGATTTATGAATCGCTCGTTCCGCATATTGCCTATGCAAATACACAAGGACAATTTGAATCACTGCAAGGTCGTTTTGATGTAGACAATTTCACGATTGATATGGATGAGTATATGGCGGTATTTATTGTCACTTATTCGGGCAGCTGTGGTACGTCAGTCGATAATGTATACAAACATGGCGATTACTTGGCGGTTCAACTGATCGACAATGTTGGTCAAAAATGTGAAGACGAGGGTATGCCTCATACATTCGTACTCCAAGTAGAAAAGGGCGATTACGAAAAAGTTCAATTATATAATGGCAACATTATCAAATCTTCCATCGATGTCGAATAAATACATGAAGAGTTTTCAGCTTTGGTTATTCAAAGTTGAAAGCTTTTTTTGTGGTTTTATATATTTTGGGGCACAATTAATTGTGATTTGAAATTAAAAACTATATAATTTTCTTAAACTATAACGTGATGGTTTGAGAGCTGGAATTCTGTTAAAGGAATTAGTAACCTCACCATTATTTGTTGCATGTTCAATAGAATAGTCGGGTACATAAGAGAAAGACCAAATTATTACTACATTATTTTGGAGGTGAATCCCTCGCGCTGAGGGAAATAATTGGACGTAAACACCATATTAAACATCATTTTATTAATTATCTTTTTAGGTTTAACCGGATTTTTCGTGGCAGCAGAATTTGCTGTTGTAAAAATCCGTAAATCCCGTATTGATCAATTGATTTTAGAAGGCAATAAAAAAGCAGTCATAGCTAAAAAAGTAGCAGGGGACCTTGATTATTATTTATCTGCCTGTCAGCTCGGAATAACAATCACAGCAATCGGTTTGGGTGCGTTTACAAAGCCGTATGTAAAACAGCTGATGTATCCAGTATTTGACTGGTTAAATGTTTCGGATGTTGTTGCTTCGGCTGCTTCTTATGTCATTGCACTTGCCATTGTAAGTTATTTGCACGTAGTAATTGGTGAAATGGCGCCAAAAACGTTAGCGATCCAGTTTTCTGAGAAGGTAACATTAATGCTTGCAGGACCACTTTATTGGTTCGGTAAAATTATGTATCCGTTTATCCAGGCGTTGAATGGAACTTCTCGTATATTGTTACGAGCAATCGGTGTGAAATCAGCAGGTGAAGAGCAAGCCTATTCGGAAGAGGAACTGAAAATCATTATGGCACAAAGTTTCCAAGGCGGCCAAATCGACCAACAGGAACTGAAATATTTAGAAAATGTATTTGCCTTTGATGAACGTGTTGCAAAAGACATTATGGTGCCGCGAACAGATTTAGTGACAATCGACAAAGATATGAGCGCCGAAGAAATTATCCAAATCTTAGACGAACATAACTATACACGTTATCCGATTGTTGAAAATAATGATAAAGACCGCATTATTGGTGTCATCAATGCAAATAAGCTGCTAAGCCATATCGTTTCAAATCGCCCTGTACAGCTCGAGCAGTTTTTAACGAAAGTGCCATTTGTTTTAGGTGTGACAAGTATCCAAGACGCCCTATTGAAAATGCAGAAGGCGAAAGCGCATATGACGGTTATTATCGATGAATATGGCGGTACAGACGGTGTATTAACGATGGAAGACGTTTTGGAAGAGCTCGTTGGTGAGATTCGGGATGAATTTGACGAGGATGAAGTAGACGATATCCGAAAGTCAGGAGAAAACGAATATACGATTAACGGACGTGTTCTGCTCGATGAACTGGAAGATCGTTTCGGATTTGAGTTTGAGGACAGTGAAGAGATTGATACAATTGGCGGCTGGATTCAGCATACGAATATCGATTCCATCAAAAACGGTGAAGAACTTCAAATCGGTGATGAAATAAAATTCGACGACCATACTTGGGTCATTTCAGATATGGACAATTTTCAAATTAAAGAAGTTGTATTGAGACAATATAAACTTCAGCAGTAAAAGATCGATACTTATATGTCTTGGAGGTGAATCCCTCATATTTCGGGGGAATTAATTGGACAGTATTATAATTATAAATTTAATTTTAGTCGCGGTATTTATTTTGTTGACAGCCTTTTTCGTTGGGGCCGAATTCTCGATATTAAAAGTGCGTATGTCACGAATCGACCAGCTTATCGCAGAGGGCAATAAAAAAGCCGTCACAGCAAAAAAGGTAACACAGGATCTGGATTATTATTTATCGGCCTGTCAGCTCGGGATTACGATTACAGCATTAATTCTTGGTGCGCTAGGTGAACCGACCGTAGAGAAAATGCTTGAGCCTGTTTTTGACTATTTCAGCATTCCAGCAGCAGTTGCAACAGCCCTTTCCTATGTAATCGCGTTATCGGTTGTTACTTTTTTACACGTAGTACTTGGCGAACTGATGCCAAAGACATTGGCAATCCAATACGCTGAAAAAATGACTTTAATATTGGCACCGCCACTGTATTGGTTCGGGAAAATTACAGGACCGATTATTTCCGTTTTAAATGGTTCGGCTCGCGGACTGCTGAAAATCTTCGGTGTCAAACCGGCTGGTCACGATACAGTTTATTCGGAAGAAGAGCTTAAACTGATTGTGACGCAAAGTTATGAAGGCGGAGAGATCAACCGCACGGAGCTAGCCTATTTAGAAAATATTTTTGCTTTTGATACACGAAAGTTACGGGAAGTAATGATTCCCCGCAGTGAAATGATCACAATCGAAAAAACCTATACATTACAGCAAATTCTTGAGGTAATCGACGAATATGAATTTACACGCTACCCGGTTATTGATCGTACTAAAAATACAGCAGCCTTCATCGGCTTCGTTAACACTAAGGAAATGCTGACTGATATTGCAGCAGGACGTACGAATTCTTTCACTTCGTATATTCGTGAGATTCCTCGCTATAAAGAAACAGTAGCGATTAAAGATGTATTTTTGAAAATGCAGCAATCACGAAACCATATGGCAATTGTAACGGATGAAAAAGGGAAAACAATCGGTCTTGTGACGATGGAAGATATCCTGTCCGAAATTGTGGGAGAAATTGAAGATGAAGATGGTGGGGAAATGATCGTTCCCTCAACATAACAAAAGGTCGTAAATGATGGTCGCCTCTTCCATTATTTGCGGCTTTTTTCACGACTAAAGAAAGCTGAGTAAATAGATTATCAGAAAAGTTATCGCTATAATTAAAGTAATAAGGAGCTGAAGAAAATGCAATGTGGAGCAAAATGTTTTTTAGTGGAAATTGAGCATAATGGCGAAAAAAAGCAAGTTCAAGTCAAAGCAAGATCTTCAGTACGCGCCAGAAAAACCGTACGCATTCAATACGAAGAAGCTGTTAACATCCTGTCCGTAAAGGAAGAGAAATAAAGAGGCAGGGACATAACCCAAAAACGCTATTTTTCTAAGAGAAAAATAGCGTTTTTTTGCTAAGTGTTAAAAATTGATTTCCATTCCGGGACGCTTTCCGCGGGCGTGGCCTGAGCCTGTAGTCTCAGGCGTCACGCTATTCCCGCAGGAGTCGCCCTACATTCCAATCAATTTTTTCAATATATCCATTTCTTAATAAAGGCTTTCCTCTTATTTAGCAATAAATCTACTTATGACTCGGCCTCTTTTTTACTTGTTCTGCTTATCCAATTTTATTTGTTTGACTAAATGTACTATTAACATAATGATTCCGACTGTACAGAATAGAAGACTAAAGATAAATAATACTAGCCAAGCTGTGATGCTCCAATTGGTTGTGAAAAAGATGGAACTGATTAATAAAACTAGCCCGATAAATAACACAAGATAGCCCTTTTTAGATAATGACACGGTCAAACCTCCTTAAATACATATCATAAAAATACCATATTGTTAGCGGACTTATCTATTTAAATGGTTCCATAGAATGCATTCCGCTTATGTTACAATGCGGGAAGGAATACTAATTTAAGAAAAGAGGCGCAATATATGGTCCAGTTGCTCAATCAATTTATTCAAAAGTGGATGCCGGTATTAACACCGCTCAGTTTAGTCATCGGTGTTCTGCTTGAAAGAATCGGGACACACTTTCTTTTTCTAGTTCCCGTATTATTCGCAGTGATGACTTTTATCAGCAGTTTGAATCTGAAATTCCGCGATATAAAAGTTTTTAAACAATACCCTAAAACGATTTTATTTATGATCGCTTTTCTACATATTCTTATGCCTTTATGGGCGTTCTTTCTGGCAGAGCTCATATTCGATGATCGCCTCTTAACAATCGGATTCCTCATTTCTGTAGCCGTGCCTACAGGGGTTACGAGTGTCATATGGGTGACGATCAGTAAAGGGAATCTGCCATTATCACTCGCCATTATCTTGATTGATACTTTGCTTGCTCCGATTCTTATGCCGTTAATTTTGCATTTAGTTGTCGGGGAATCTATATCGCTTAATACGCCCGCACTTATATTTGATCTTATTTGGATGATCGTTTTACCTTCCGTATTGGGGATTCTCGTTAATGAGTGGACAAAAGGAAAGCTGTTCGAAAAATACGGAAAACCAATGTCTTTAATTTCGAAAATCTGTTTGTTCGGAATTATTATGATAAATAGTAGTGCCATTGCTCCCTATGTAAAAACAATAGACTTGGAACTAGCGAAAGTGATTACGATTGTCCTATTATTGGCAGTTTCAGGTTATGTATTTTCTCTTATACTTGGTCGTCTATTTTGGAAATCTAAGGCCGATCAGGCGACATTTGTTTTTAATGGAGGTATGCGGAATATTGCGGTAGGGGTCGTCATTGCAACTACATACTTCCCCTCAAAAGTAGCAATGCCGGTCGTTTTCGGGATGTTATTCCAGCAAGTTTTAGCTTCGATATTTTATAAAATAATCCAAAAAAATCCGGAATTAGAATAAAGAGGAATAGTAACATTGTACTGTGGAAAAATACAGTTGTATTGTTTAGTCGCACATTGTATGATTATTCTATAGTAAATTATTAAATCTAGAAGTGTTATAGAAGAATGAAGCTTCAGCAGGAGAAAGATTGTAGTGTATAATATTTCATTCACTAACTCGTATCAAACATCCAGAAGCAATGTAACAACTTAGAATAGCGGGGGAAATTATGAAAAGATTGTTCGAAAAGTGGAACAGCATTAACTTAGTAAACCGTATTATTGTAGGTATCATTATTGGGGTTATCTTAGCACTGACAATCCCTGAAACGGTAAGCGGAATTACCATTCTGGGGACTCTATTTGTTTCAGCCCTAAAAGCAGTTGCACCAGTTCTAGTATTTGTGCTTGTTATTAATGCGATTGCTTCACATGTTGGGGGCAAAGCAACAAACATGAAGATGATTCTTGCTTTATACGGTGTTGCGACATTAGCGGCAGGATTTGTCGCTGTTATGGTCAGCTTTATTTTCCCGACGACATTAACTTTAAAAACCGGTGTGGAGGATTTAACACCGCCAAGCGGAATTTTTGAGGTTTTTGAAACATTACTATTCAATATAGTGACAAACCCTGTTAGTGCCATCATGAATGCAAATTATCTTGGTATTTTAGCTTGGGCTGTCGTTTTAGGGGTTGCTCTAAAGGCTTCCAATGCGACGACTAAAAGTGTTATTGCCAACTTGTCGGATGCGATTACAAAAGTAGTACAATGGATCATTAATTTGGCGCCATTCGGTATATTAGGGATTGTATTTGAGACAGTTTCCACAACGGGTATTTCAGCATTAGGTGAGTATTTGCGGTTAATCCTAATTCTAGTAGGAACAATGATCTTTGTTGCACTTGTTGTGAATCCGCTTATTGTATTTGCGGTAGCACGCAGAAATCCATATCCGCTAATTTTCACATCGATTAAAGAAAGTGGAATTACAGCATTCTTCACACGTAGTTCTGCGGCAAATATTCCCGTAAATATGGCATTGGCTGAAAAGTTGAAGTTGGATAAGGATACATATGCTGTTTCCATTCCACTTGGTGCCAATATTAATATGGGTGGGGCAGCGATTACCATTTCTGTACTGACAATGGCTACGGCACATACAGTGGGGGTTGAAGTTAATTTCCTTACTGCGGTGATTTTAATGGTGCTGGCTGCGGTATCGGCTGCGGGTGCATCTGGAGTTGCTGGCGGCTCGCTGTTACTGATTCCTTTAGCGTGTAGCTTATTCGGGATTTCAGACGATATTGCGATGCAAGTCGTGGCAATTGGTTTCATCATCGGTGTCATTCAGGATTCTTGTGAAACAGCATTGAATTCGTCAACAGATATCGTATTTACAGCTGCAGCTGAATATGCGAAAGAACGTAAACAAAACTAAAAAAACTGTGCTGAACGGAATCGAATCTGTTCAGCACAGTTTTTTATATTCAATCAGCACTGCCGGCAGAAATATCACTATCATAACTTCCGGTATTTGAATGCTCAGCAGCAGAGAAAATAATCGTGGAGAAATCTACATCATATGAGGGTAAATCACCGATTGCTTCAGTCGATGTATAAATTTGAGTGGCTACAAGCAGCGAATTAAATTGTCTGCGATCTAATTTTAAAAAGCGGCAAATTTCTTCGTGCATATCATGGAGTGCCGGGAACTGGTGGACTTCGAACTTGGCGAGTGAAAGCAGGGCAATCGTATTGTAATGGTGCGGTTTCAGTTTTTTTTCAGTTTTTTTAATATAAGTTGTCAGTTCTTTTAACCGGGCAAAGGTTTCTTGATGAAAATCCCCTGTACCGATTGTTAAAATGACCGCTGTATTAGTCGTGTCCTTTGTTCGTTCATAACCGAATGATACAAGTGCCTGATAATACTGTTCCACACTATTTGCCAGTACTTTTGTATCTTCTGTTCGTCCGGCAAGCATCGCACTAGTGGAAAGCTTTAATGGCGCATATTTTACGCTCTGTTTGGTCATTAAATCTTTAATTAACTGATCGATTCGCTCGATATGTTGTTCCGATTTTAAATAGGCAGCCGCAATATAGCTGTCATCATGGCGGGTAAACTGCTTTGAAAGAGATTTGTGAAGATTTAAAGTCTCACCGATTTTTTCAGGTTCCTTTGCATAATGAACAAAGTATGTATTAATAATTTGAGTATTAACCCGAGCAAAGTTATACCATTTTGTATTGTTTTTGATTTGCTGACGAACTTTTTCATAATCTTCATAGTTGAATACAATATTGCGGACAGTCAGCTTCAATGCAAGGTCAATATAAAAATATTTTGCATCTGCCCCAAAATATAAAACGATTTTATCAATGTTTGTAAAAAATAATTGTAATTGAGCATTCATCCCGATCACCTCTTACTTAATACGTACGTTTTAAACGAGGAGAAGTTTCATTAAAATATTCGGGAAATAATAAAAACCGTTTACAAAATACAGCATAAATCGATAGAGTATTGTATGATAAATAAGTGATAAATCAAATATAAAGACCGTTGAACAGATTGAGAGGTAGTATAGTAATGACTCGACAACCATTTTTACCGATTATTGTCGGTACTGATATTAATGCTTATAACATGGCGATTTCTTTCCATGAAGAATATAAAATCCGTCCGATTCTAGTAGGAAAAGGTGTTTTGCCTTTTACGAACTTAAGTAATATTCCACGAGCGATTGAATATGACAAAAAACTAGGTGAACCGGATCAGTTTGCCAAAATATTAATTAGCGTTGCGAAGAAATATGAAAAAGAAGCGGAAAAGCTTATTTTAATCGGCACAAACGATTTATATGTCCGTTTAATTATTGAAAACCGTGCGATCTTAAGAGATTATTTCGTGTTCAACTATATCGATGAGAATTTAATGAATGACTTACAGATTAAATCCAATTTCTATAAGCTGTGCGAACAGTACGGAATTGATATTCCAACGACTGTATTTTATGATTGCAAAACAGATGGCTCATTTGAAACAGAGATGATGTATCCGGTTATTATTAAACCGAGTAACGGGATTGAATACAGCCGTCATCCATTTGAAGGCCAGGCGAAGGTTTTCAAAGTGGAAAGCAAAGAAGAAGTTCAGAAAGTAATCGATATGATTAAAAATAGCGGCTACAAGGAAGAGCTCATTATTCAGGATTATATTCCCGGTGATGATACAGCAATGTGGGATTCGGTTGTTTATGTCAATTCAAAAGGGGAAACACAGCTTGTATCGTTTGCACAAGTTGTCCTTCAGGAACATACGAAAACGGCGATCGGTAATTACACAGCACTTATAACGCGCTACAACGAAGAAGTGATGACGAAACTGCGGGGCTTTTTGGAAGCGGTCGGCTATCGGGGCTACGGTAACTTTGATTTGAAATACGATGAGCGTGACGGGAAATTTAAAGTGTTCGAAGTAAATATTCGTCAAGGCCGTTCAAGTTATTATATTAATGCGATGGGTCATAATTTGGCGCGCAACTTTGTGGAAGATCTGATTTATGATATTCCGAAACCTTGCTCCTATTTAAAAGGGGATGTCCTGTTTTCAGTCGTTCCGAAAATTGTATTGAAGAAATTCGTTTACGATGAAACAGTGAAAAAGGATATTCGACGTCTGATCAAGGAAAAGAAACTTGTAAATCCGTTGTTCTACAAACAGGACAAGCATTTGAAACGCAAAATCTACATGTTCATCCGTCAGGTCAATTACTATAAAAAATATAAACAAAACGTTTGGTAAATATCAGCCGGTTAACAGAAACTTTCTGTTAACCGGCTGTTTTCATTTTCTGAAAGTTTCATAGCAAAATGTTATAGTTAAAGAAAATTGAAAAGAGTGATATTTATGGCGATACATACTTTTACGTTAACAATTGACTGGCCGGGGGGACGAAATGCGGTTGGGGACTTGAAAACTGAACGATTGCAGACGCAAATTTCAATTCCACCTGAAATGGATGGTCCTGGTATTGGCACAAATCCCGATGAAATGCTGCTTGGTGCCGCAGCAACATGCTATTTAATTACATTGGCAGCAATGCTTGAGCGAAGCCAAATTGATGCAAAGCTGGATCTGAAGTCAGAAGGGCTTGTTGATGTGACAAATGGTGTTTTTACATACAAAGCGATCCATCATTATGTCGATATTGACCTGAAGAACAAAGACGATGAACGTGCTCGTCGAATAGCGGAGCGCTATGCATATAAGGCAGAAGAAACTTGTATGATTAGTAAAGCGCTAAAAGGGAATGTAGAAGTGCATACACATTTAACTTTGATCTAAAGGAGCGATTTGAATGGATTTTCTCTCAGCTATAATTCAACTGCTCATTGCATCCGCACTTATATTCTTTATTAGCGGCCGTTTAATCGGCTCACAAATAAGTTTGATGAAAAGAATATTATCCGTGCTCATTAGTGTTTCCTTAACGACCTTTGTTTTTTGGTATACATATTTGCGCGGGTCGGACTATTATGACCAGGGAATCGTTTCAAATGTCGTCAACATGACAACAATCATCTGGCTCGGTAGTATGCTTCTCATTTCGATGCTGCTATATCTGTTCTTTGAGCTGTTTGATTCGATAGAATTGAATGAAAACGGCACACCTGTCGGCAGACGTTCCTATTTTAAAACACTCATTACGTATTGGAAGCGTCAAAAACGTTTACGTGAAGTCGTGGGGATTGCTGTAACAAACGGAGTCACACGGACGATGAAATATGCCCGTGCCCGCGAAGATGAACGTGAACTGGCAAAAGCATTACGGGATACACTTGAGCAGTGCGGCGGGGTATTCATTAAATTTGGACAAGTCCTGTCAACACGTAAAGAGCTCTTGTCTCCGATATTTATTGATGAACTTGAAAAGCTCCAGCAACATGTAAAACCCCTTTCCGAACAGCAAATTGACCAACTAATTGCCGAAAACTTCAATGCAGGAACGAATCAAATTTTTTCCTATATAAGTAAAACACCGTTAGCATCCGCTTCGATCGGTCAAGTACATAAAGCGGTGTTAAAGGAAACAGATGAACCTGTCGTTGTGAAGTTTTTACGGCCTGACGTGAAAAATATCATGCAGGATGATCTATCGATTTTAATGGAGTTTGCCAGATGGATTACGAGCAAATCGCAGTGGGCTGAAAACTTAGGATTTTACGATTTGGCAAAAGGCTTCAGCATGGCATTGAAGGAAGAAATTGATTTTAATATCGAGGCACGCAATATGGAGCAGGTTGCCAAAATTGTAGAACGCGGCAGTATCGATGTGAAAGTGCCGAAAGTATACCGGGAATGCAGCAATTCCAATGTTGTGGTGATGGAATATATAAAAGGGAAGTCCGTTACAGTAGCAAATGAAGTATTTACGGATTTGGGCATTGACCGTCATCAGTTTGCCAAAACATTATTGTATTCGTTTTTGGAGCAAACGCTTATTTCTGGAATTTTCCATGCTGATCCGCACCCGGGGAATATTTATATTGAGGAAACAACAGGTCGTGTCGCAATCCTCGATTATGGGGCTGTCGGCCGTTTAGCTGAATTGCAGCAGGAAGGATTAAAGTACTTCCTTGTCGGAATCCATCAAAACGATGCAGCGCTTGTTGTTGATGGAATTGCCCAGCTTGTGGAAAATGCCGAGCAGATCAATCAGCATGAAATGGAACAGGCGATCAGCCAGATTCTGCTGAAAATCAACTATGTGTCGACGATCCCGACAGATGAGCTCATGTACTCCATTTTCTCTGTTGTGCGTGAATTTGGACTCCATTTCTATCCATCCGTCAATGTGGCATTACGTGCCATTGTAACATTGGACGGTACATTGTCTGTTATTTGCCCAGGATTCAGGATTTTCAGTGAAGTAAAAGACTTCTCCAATGATTATTTGAAATCAAGCTTCCTGAAACCGTTCAAACATCCGGTTGAGACGAAAGACTTAATCGAAGAAGAACTGGCACTGATGTTGCCGAATATACGGAAAATACCGCGCCGCCTTGATCAGTTGTTCAGAAAAGTGGAGAGCGGGAAAATCATTTTGCATCACGATATTTTTTCGGATAAAGCCAATTCCATGTTTGTAACACAGCTGTTTTCACGGTTTGTGTTGCTGATGGTCGGAATTACGTTTGGGATTATATCGGTTGCATTGCTGGGAATCTCGCAATTTATTCATAATGCCTATGCAATTTATTTAAATACGGCTGCTTATTTAGGTTTGTTTTTATGTGCGATTTTGCTCGTGCGGTTATCGATTCAAGCAATCCGAGATATGAAGCGTACAAAGTAGAGGTCCTATTACAGGATCTCTATTTTTTTATCCTTCTTCGCTTTAGCACTTCACTATAATGAAATACTAAATCACTAGAAGGTTAACGTATTAGTAGGTGAACAACTTTTTAGAAATAAAACGTACAAAGCCTTTAAAATAGGTATTTTCAACTTAACTTTTGTTTTAAAGGTAAAATATTAGTAGCAATTAACTGCTATTTAAACAATAATAAATTTAAGAGATAAGAATATTTAAAGGGGTGCGGTAAATGATTCAGTTAAACGGACAAAATTTATCGATCGAACAATTGGGGAGCATTTTATATAATGGGGAAAAAATAGAGATCGCGGAAGATGCGAAAGTACGCGTTGTTAAAAGCCGTGACGCAGTGGAAAGGATTGTCCAGCAGGATAAAACCGTATACGGGATTAACACAGGGTTTGGAAAGTTCAGCGATGTGAAAATTGCAGAGCACGAAGTAAGCAAGCTGCAAGTTAATTTAATACGTTCCCATGCATGCGGTTTCGGGGAGCCTTTTTCGGAACACGTTGCAAAAGCGATGATGGTGCTTAGATTAAATGCATTATTAAAAGGGTTATCGGGTATTCGCTTGGAAGTGCTGGAACGGCTGTTATGGATGGTTAATGAGAACGTCATTCCTGTAATTCCACAGCAAGGTTCACTTGGAGCATCCGGAGATTTAGCACCACTTTCTCATTTAGTTTTGGCGGTTATCGGCGAAGGGGAAGTATTTGTAAATGGTGGTAAACAACCGTCACATGAAATATTTGAACATCGGGGATTGCCGAAAATTGAACTGCAGGCAAAAGAAGGTCTTGCATTAATCAATGGAACACAGGCAATGACTGCACAAGGCGCCGTCAATTACTTGGAAGCGGAGAAGCTCGCTTATGCGAGTGAATGGATTGCCTCCATGACGATGGAAAGTTTGTACGGGATAATCGATGCCTTCCATCCAGCTGTTCATGAAGCGCGCGGTATGCAAGAACAAATGGCCGTTGCAGAGCGTATGCGTGATTGGTTAAAGGACAGTAAGCTCATTACACATCAAGGGGAAAAGCGGGTGCAGGATCCGTATTCGCTTCGCTGCATCCCGCAAATCCACGGAGCGAGCTGGCAAGTATTGAATTACGTCAAAGAAAAGCTCGAAATCGAAATGAATGCGGCAACAGATAATCCGCTCATTTTTGATGACGGCGGTTTGGTCATTTCGGGAGGAAACTTCCATGGACAGCCGATTGCGTTTGCGATGGACTTTCTGAAAATCGGGATGGCGGAGTTGGCCAATGTATCGGAGCGCCGGATTGAACGATTAGTAAACCCGCAGTTAAATGAAGGGCTGCCTGCATTTTTAAGTGCAAATCCAGGACTTGAATCAGGCGCGATGATATTGCAGTATAGCGCAGCAAGTTTAGTATCCGAAAATAAAACTTTGGCACATCCTGCATCGGTCGACTCCATCCCGTCTTCTGCGAATCAGGAAGATCATGTATCGATGGGTACGACAGGATCTCGACATGCGCGCATGATTATCGCCAATGTAAGAAATGTACTGGCAATTGAGGCATTTTGTGCAGCGCAGGCAGTGGAATACAGAGGGGTAGAGAACATGTCGCCAAAACTGCGGGAAAAGTGGAAGGCGATAAGGGGAATTGCGCCTGCCATGACAGAAGACCGTATTTTCAGTCGGGATATTAACCGTATTATTGAATACTTAAAACCTTATATGTAAGTTATTGTGAACGCATTTACCTTCCGAAGTTTGCTATAATATATTTCTATCAGCAAAAGAGGAGATTACTATGACAAAACCACATTTACTAATTATTGACGGCATGGCGCTCTTGTTCCGTTCGTTCTTTGCCTCTGCCGCCATGAATCAATTTATACGACTTGATGATGGAACACCTTCCAACGGGGTACAGGGATTTGTCCGTCATGTTTTAACCGCCCAAAACTTAATGAAACCTACTCATTTAGCTGTATGCTGGGATATGGGTGCTCATACGTTCCGCAATGACCTGTATGAAGGGTATAAAGCAAATCGCCCTGCACCACCAGAAGAAATGTTGCCGCAGTTTGATATGGCAAAAGAAGTTTCGGCTATGATTGGGTGGCAAAATTTTGGTACAGCCGGCCTTGAAGCAGATGATTTAATTGGTTCCATGATTGAAAAGTGGAAAGATGAAGCACAGATTACTGTTATTAGTGGAGATAAAGATTTACTGCAATTATTAAACCCCTCCACTACAATGGCATTTACGAAAAAAGGGTACACCGAGTACGATATGTATACAGAAGGCCGTTTTATCGAGGAATATGGTATTGCACCGAAACAATTTGCAGAAGTAAAGGCTTTTATGGGAGATGCAAGTGACGGCTACCCAGGCGTTAAAGGTATCGGGCCAAAAACAGCACTTCAGCTTATTCAAAACCATGGTTCCATCGATGGCGTATTGGCTGCATTGCCGACTTTAAAGCCGGGGCAACGTATTAAAATAAGTGAGAATGAGCAGATGTTAAGGCTTTCTCATCAATTGGCAACAATTGATTGTTCAGCATCGATTGAATGTGATTTTGAAGCATTGCGTTTGACTGACTATAAGCCGGAATTGTTCGAACTGATTGAGCAAAGAGGCTATCGTCTAATTGCCAAGCATGCAAGGGCAATTTACAGATAAAAATGAAAAAGCGCTGTGCCGAGTGTCAATTTGACGTTCAGCACAGCTCTTTCTTTAATCTGAAGTTATACGTTCACCTTTAACTTTTACAAGCTCCACATCCAATTTACGGATTGTTGATTCATCGAGTGGGATTTTCCCACCTTTCTCGTATTCTTTCCAAGCCTTCACATTTTTACGGTACAGTACTTCCGATAACCGGTATATATCCGTGTCGAATTCTAATGAAGCTTTATATGTTTGTTCAATTTCTTTCTTTACTTGTTGTTCAATCTCTTTTTTCAGTGAATCCATTTTCTGCTGATTAAGTATTTCATTTGTTTGAACGACCAGTTTAACATTAATATCAAATTGTATTTTATTTTCGTTTACAACAGGGATAATTTCTGTATGCACCTCGTCAACGGTTGTCGTTGTATAATGTTCTTCAGATTCCTCATTTTTAACCGTAACATCTGAGCGCTTTGTTTGGTCAATCATCCACTGCACACCGTTCAGATCATCTCCTAATAAATTTCCCTTAAAGCCAGTATCCCTATGCAGAATACTGATGCCTTTAAAAGTGTAAACCGGATCTGGTCCATCTTCCTTCGACCAGTTTTCACTAAGATCCACCAAAGGTATTTTTGCTTCATAACTAGGCTCATTTAATTCGATCATGAGCTCACGAAATTGAATTGGACGTATTCGTGATGATTGGTTATAGGAACTTAACGGATCTGAAAGCTTGGAAAGTGTAATAGATTTATTAATAATCGGTGTGATGAGCAAAACTTTATCAAGGGGCGAATTCGTCATATAAGCCAAAGTTGTATACCTTAATTCCCGATAACGAATAAATGAATTTACGATTGGTTCAACTTTGTTTTCCTTTGCAATATTTTCAGAAAAAATAACATATTTTAGATGCCCTAAAAAAACACGCTCATCCATCGTTTGATATAAATTAAAAAATGCTTCATCAAATGTCCGCCCTCTAGCAACCCCGACTTCAGCCTGTGTTGCATCTGGATTTGGCTGTTCGCTTTTGGCAATATTGGTAAAGGCAACGATTTGTGCATAAATTTCATATTGTTCATCTTTATAATCAATTCCTAGCCCGTGAATATAGTACATACGTTCAGCTTGATTCGTATCCCAGCATCCTGTAAGTAGCAGCAACAAAGGAAATAAGAGGTATTTTTTCATTTTGTATTATTTTCCTTTGTTTTATCTTTAACATTCAATAGATCCGGACGTTTATTATTCGAAGTTGGTGGTGGACGGAAGAAGGACATTTTTAAATTATTCCAGCTTAAATTAGCGGCAACATTTAAATAAGGCACACCAAAAACACGAATATTTGCTATATAAACAAGGCATATATAGATCGAGAGGAAAAATCCGAACAGCCCAAATATCGATGTAATAATTATAAATACAACACGCAACATACTGATTGTAGTAACGAAGGATTGATTGACGAGTGTAAAAGTGGCAATTGTTGAAATCGCAATGACCACGATCATAGCCGGGCTCGTAATCCCTGCCCGAATGGCTGCATCTCCAATAATTAACCCTCCAACAACACTAATCGTTCCACCTAATATACTTGGTAGACGCAATCCAGCTTCTCGAAATAATTCAAACATAAATAACATACCAAGCATTTCCAAAGCTGAAGGGAGCGGTGAGCCGGTGTTTGCTTGTACAACCGTCGCAAGCAATTGAATGGGGAGCTGCTCTTGATGAAAGGTTGTTAACGCAAGCCAAAAAGCAGGGAGCAAAAGTGCGATTAAAATGCTCACTAGTCGTAATAACCTTTCCAATGAGCTGTAGATAGGCGGATAATCATTATCCTCACCGGACTTGAGTAATACTAAAATATTGATCGGTGTGATAATTGCATATGCAACCCCGTCGACCAAAATAACATATCGGCCAGCTGTAAGAGATTGCATTGCAAAGTCGGGCCGGCCAGTTGTATCATTGAGCGGAACAAGATATGAACTCTTATTAAAACGTTCAAGCAATAATTCTCCACTTAAAATGACATCTGTATCAATTGCTGAAAGCTGCTGTTTAATTTGTTTTAATATGGATAAATCTGCAATGTCGTTAAAATATAAAATCGCCACCTTTGTTTTGGAGCGCGTTCCGATTGTCATTTTCTCCACGGATAATGAATTTGTCGGCAGTCGTTTGCGAATAAGTGCAATATTAACACCTAAATCTTCAATGAAATTATCCCGGGGTCCCTTTATAAGTACTTCCAGATTAGTCTCTTCCGGGCTTCGGTTCGGTTTGTTTTCAATATTACTACATAACAAAATCTTTAAACTTTCAATATAAATAAGGATAAACCCGCTAAATACATTCGTAACGGCCTCTTGTAAATCATCAATTTTCTGTAGCTGCGGAAGATGTAGCTTCTGCATTAAAATGGCTTCATCAAATTCATCTATTTGCTGGCATGCAACCTTTAATCTCGGTACGACTACTTCATTGAATAAATGATTGTCTGTCATTGCCTCACAAGTTATGAGCATCACATTACTTGCAGGAAAGTCGAATGTCTGAAAGCGAATATCAGCACAATTGTCAAATTGCTCTTTTAAGGTAGTTTGTTCAATCATCATTTTCCACCTTTCGCTTTGTATTTCGATTCACAATTATAAAGAGAATAATTGATAGTATTAAAAAGAAAATAGTAGTGCTTATTAAAAAATACTGCCCCTTCCATTTACTAAATATACTGTCATCGAGTAAAAAAAGCGGTAGTGATAAAAAAACAAAAATGGGCACAATATACTCCCATATTTTTTTCTTTTGTCCTGTAATCCCCAACAGCTCGATCGCAATGAACAATATAAAGCCGATTCGGACAAAGGCCCCTGTCAGCCACTGGTAAATAGAAAAGAAATCCACATGGTTAATGTAGCTGCCAATTGAAGCAATACGCCATTCTTCATAAGCCGGATAGAGTTGTTTGGCCGCTTCAACCGGTCCGAATTCCGCAATGGCCCCAATTAATGGTCCCATTGTTAAACCAAGAAGTAAAAATAGCATAAGTAGTAAGTGGGTATATTTCAGTTTAGTTTTAAAATGATGCTGAATGAAGAGCAACAAATAGATTTCTACAAAGCCTGAGGCAGGGTATAACATCGATTTAAAAACAGGTGAAACCCCATGCTCAAGGAAGGGTCTTAACAATGAATAATCTTTTACCTGAATGTTCACAAAGGCAACAAAAAAACCAAGAACTACGACCACGAATAACACAATAACATTGACCATTGTTATCGTTAATATGGAAGAAGTGGCAAGTAAAAAGCAAACAACTGTAAAGAAGAAAAACAGCAGCAAAACCGGTGTATTGAGTAAAAAAGTTGTAG
Source organism: Solibacillus sp. FSL R5-0691 (assembly GCF_037974225.1). Lineage (GTDB taxonomy): Bacteria > Bacillota > Bacilli > Bacillales_A > Planococcaceae > Solibacillus. The sequence goes on along the minus strand of NZ_CP150231.1, from coordinate 2,676,124 downwards.
ATACCCACTGTAATGTTTCATGCATCGTAATAACAGCCATTAAAATTAAATAAAAGACGGTGACATAAATGAGTATATTACCAAATCGAGGATGATTTTTTAGTAAGTATTCGCGAACAGATTCATCCTTTATTTTCTTTAATGTGAAAAAAGGAAGCAGTAACCAAGGTATAATTAACAGAGTTGATACAATAACAGATATCCATGCATCTCTACCTGCTCCATTAATTAAAGAAGGGATGATAGTAACGTGGTTCTTTAATCCGATAAATGTCATTGTCAAAAAAATAATATGTAAAAGACTGATTGAGCCAATTGATTTCATAATTTTTTCCTCGCATTTTTTATACAGTAATAACCAATTGAACCAACATTAATTCCTATAAATAAAAAGAGCACTAGCAAATGCTAATGCTCTTTCGGCTCGATTTTAACAAAGCTTAATACTTTGCGGTTGTCATCATACTTAAAAGTCCGGATATGACTTTCCCGATTTCGTCCGCCGTTATCGTGGATTGTTAAATAAAGCTCGTTATTTTTAATTTCGTAGCCAATTAAAGGCACCCAGTGATATTTATAAAGAGGGTTGTAATTGGTCAGAAATTGCCCGGTAAAATACACATCAAACTTCATCGCAACCGGATTTCCTAAGCGTAATTGCTCAATCGCCTGAGTCAGTGTACATTCTTCGATACACCAGTCATCTCCGAGTAATCGACGTAAGTTTCTGATCATCCGCCATTTAAAAAGGCCAATTTTTGTGCCGCCTAAAAATTGATAAAGTTCATTTACATCCTTTGAGCGGATTGTTTCATCTTCGCATAAGTAATTCAAAATAACGTGTGCAGTCGTAGGGCCGCATGCAGAGTTTTGATATTCAGGCCGGATGTCCGAACTATATTGTGACCTGCCATTTACATTTAATAATACTCGCATACTCAAAACCTCCAAATTGTTATAAAGTAGTTTAATACCCAAATTTATAAAATTTAATCATGAAAGTTGAAACTAAAGATAAAACAGCTCCGTCTAACGGTTAGCAATTAAAACAAAGGGGGGAAGAAAATGGAGCTTGAAGTGTTTATAAGAACACATGGCGAAGAATTGCTTCGACTTTCCTATACATATGTGAAAAACAAAGAAATGGCAGAAGATATTGTACAGGACGTGCTGTTAAAAGCTTATGAGCAGCGTGGGCAATTTCGTGGCGATGCGAGTTACCGAACGTATTTATACCGAATGACGATCAATCGTAGTTATGATTATTTACGCAGCTGGAGCTACAAAAATACCATTTTAACGAATAAAATTCAGGAAATTTTTAAAGGAACCAAATCTGCAGAACAGCATGTACTGGAACGGAGCGAAAATCTATTGCTTGGAAATGCAGTTCTTGAGCTGCCGATTAAATACCGTGAAATTATCATTCTCTATTATTATAAGGAACTGAAAATCGATGAAATCGCGCACTTACTATCAATTTCGGACAATACCGTGAAAACTAGGCTGAGGCGTGGACGCGAGAAATTAAAAGAACAATTAAAAGGTGGTGAATGGCATGACAAATTCCCGAGTGAAGCAAGCAATTGATGAAACAATCGGCAGAGAACCGCTTATGGATGAAGCATTTGTACAAAAGATTCTGGATGGGAAACAGCATCGTAAAAAGCGGTTGCCCTTCATGCAACCTGCCATCGTATTACTAATTCTTTTTGCTGTTTGTGGAATGCTTTACTTTATGCCGCAATCGGATAAACAGTTGGCGGTCGATATTGAAGAACAGTATTTGACAGATGAAGAAGAACAGCTCGTTAAAAATTACTATAGTGCCATTTTAAATAAAAATAAAAAATCATTGGAAGAATTAACGTCAATTCCATTCGATCAAGCAGTCGAACGCTATTCAAAATTCGACTTGAAGCAGCCGCTGCAAGTTTTAAAGAAAATTGATAGTAAAGAGTTTGTAATTGTCTATGTCAAGTTACATTCAAATGGCACCGATTTCTTAGATAGGATAGAACTTATTGATTCGACGGGAAAGGTGGACCTTGACGTAGAGCAACCCCTGTTCCAGTATGAATCCGATATTACATTACCGAAATTTATTACGCTTGACTACAAAGTAGCACCTACTGCTCCGCTTATGCAAAATGTAGATTTTGATAAAGAAAAAGTGCATACTCGGCAATTAAACGGATATACACTCTATCTCGTCCCAAGAAAAGGGGGGGTGCAGCATGTACTTGAAATAGATGATGGTCAGTATATTGACTTGAATATCACTTCAGACATGACTGTTTATACAATTGCTGGAAATAAAGATACGACTTATTTTGTTAATGATGAAACAAAAGAAGCAACATTCTTGTTTCGAAATAAATTTGGTGACTACCAAATGATTACAGGTCAAGTTCAGGACGGGGGGGGTTCGACATACAATACGGATTTTCATGAGAACCCGGTAGCTCTTTTTGTTGGCGATAAACCGAAAATTATTACAATTGATCAAGGTCAGCTAATGTATGCAGATGTTTTCGAATATGTAAAGTTTGTGAATCCGAACGAATTCTACAGTACAGAATCGGCTGGTCCAAATTTACTTGTAAAATATACTGATGATTATCAACAAGTTTCCACATATTATGAATTTATCGCTATAGATGAACTACAGGACAGCCGGACAGTTAATATGTATGAAACAAAACCAGAACATTTAAAGGATGTAATGGTGCAAAATCGTTATAAATACAATATTCAATATGTATTTGATAATGGAACACTTCATTATAAGGATGATACCCGTATTTATATTGAAAAGCCTAAATCAAAAGATGAAAAACCTTATTCAGGAGAATTAATCGAAAAAACGTATACAAATATCCAAATAGAAACTAAAGGCAATCAATACTTCATTACAGGAGATAACGGATTTAGCTGGACCTTGACACGGACTGCTCCTCGTATCCTTGTAGATGAGAAAGGTATTGAATATACTATACCGATTGCTTTTGAGGATATACCTAAAACTAGTGATATTCTGCTGGAAGATGAAATTCAATCGCTGGGAATTTATAAAATCGGCGGTCTTGGGACATATGCCTATACTTTAGATGAAGATTTAGAAGAGGTAAATGAATTATTCAATCAGGCAACCGTGAATGAAGAGTCCATTCGTTTAGGCATACCTGAGTACATGATTGATATCGAATATGAAAATGGAAATAGAGAAAGCCTGGAGCTAATGTTCAGTGAAAGCAATGATGCAAGCTATGTAAAAAAACATGATATAGTAAATAATACTTTAACTTTATTCAAAATTCCAAAAGCACTGGCCGATCATTTCAGTCATTTAGCCGAGAAGATAAAAGAAATCAATAAAGCCAAATAAAAACAAAAACTACCTCAAGCTATTGGGGTAGTTTTCGTCTGTTTATATTTAGCTGCATAAACCAACTGATTTGTTTTCGTATTGGGCATCATTCAATGCTTTCACCATAAAGTGAGCTACGCTGGCTCTTGGAATCGAGCTTGAACCTTTCGGAACCGTATCGACTGCTTCTTTATAATCGGTTTTTAATGGTTCATCTTTTAAGCCCATTGGGCGTGCGATTGTGTACGTAATGTCTTTTGTTTTGTAATAGTTAAGCGCTGCACGGTGATCGGCTAATGGATTTGCGAGCATTTTCATCATCAATTTTCCCATCACACCTGGAATTTCTCCGTCTACACCAGCTGAAGCACAGTAAACTAAACGTTTTACGCCTGCTTTTTCCATACCATCTGCAATGTTTTTACCCATCGTCTCAAGTTCATTGGATTTTTTTACCCCTGTACTAGAACCTAAACATGAAATGACTGCATCATGTCCGAAGACCGCATCAGCCACTTGGTCCGCGTTAAATGCATCGCCTTGAATAATCGTTACATTTTTTGTTTTTAATTTTTCAGGTGTACGTACAAATGCGGTAACTGTATGACCAGCTGTAACAGCCATTTCAACAAAATGCTGCCCAACGCCACCAGTCGCCCCGAATACAATAATTTTCATAATTAATGGCCTCCTTTTAGTGCTGTTTTTTGTATTTTAATACCTTTCCACATAAAAGTAAGGAGAATAGTGAAAATTAATATGATTAAACCTGCGATAAACGGGTATAGGATATCGATGTCATATAATGCGCCTGCAAGAAGAGGGCCCATAATATTACCGATGCTCATATAGGCATTGTTCATACCCATTGCAAATCCTTGCTCATTACCCGCCATTTTTGAAATTAATGTCGTCAAGACAGGACGTAAAATGGATGTCGCTAAGAATATTAATAATGAAATCGCAAAGAACATTGTGTAGCTTCCTGCGATAATCGATAGGAAGAAGCCGGAAGCGGTAACGATTAAAAATAATTTTAATACATTTACTTCACCGATTGCTTTTACAAGGCGATCCACTACAAATAATTGCATAATTACACCGACTAATCCTGTTGATGTTACCATGAAGGCAATTTCCTGTGGTGTTGCGCCAAATTTATCATCTACATAAAGCCCTAGAACCGTTTCATAAGACATTAAACCGAAGCTCATGATCAGTGTAATGATGAGTGGAATAAAGAACGGCTTTTTAACGGATAAAATAATATCCTTTACCATTGATGTATTTTCGCCTTGTGGAATTTCGACTTTCTCTTCCTGGCTCTCCGCCAATGTAAAGTAAGAAACGACAAACGCAACAAGTCCGACTACTGCCGAAACAAGTAACGGTGTTTTAAGTCCGAAATCCGCTAAAAAACCTCCAATACCTGGTCCGATTACAATACCAAGTGACATCGAGGCTGAAATAAAACTATTTCCTTTTGCACGCTGTTCCATTGTTGTAATATCTGCTACATATGCGAAAATCGCAGGAATCAAGAATGCACAGCCGATTCCGCCGATAGCACGTGATAAGTAAAGCAGCCATATTGAATCAGCAAAGTAGAAAAGAAACATCGAAATAGCTAGCGTAAGTAGTCCGATATTAATGAGCGGGCGACGACCATACTTATCCGTCCATTTCCCCCCGATAGGTGATACTAAAAATTGTGCGAATGCAAAAATCGCAATGATTAATCCTGCAGCTGTTCCGCCTTGCCCAATTTCTTTTAAATAGGCAGGGATAATTGGAATGATAATCCCGAAACTCCCAACAGCAATAAACATGTTAAGCATAAGTAAAGCGAGCTTTTTTCGTTGATCTGACGTCATAAATTTTCCTTTCTTACAATAAAATTTCACGTAATCCATTGTAATTAAAAAACCGGATTATGACTAGCGCTTTAACTTATAAAAATAAACAAAATAAATCCAAAAGCGGTAAACTTTTGGATTCATTCGTAATTACATATTATGCTTGTGCGTTTAAGAATTCTTCTACTTGTGCAGGTGATTTTGCATTAGCACTATGTAAGTGTGCTAATTTCTCACCATTTTTGAAGATTAGTAATGATGGAATACCCATTACTTGATACTTCTCCGCTAAATCCGGGAAGTTATCACGGTTGATTGAGTACCAGTCATATTGATTGTACTCTTCAATAATTGGATCGATAAACATATCCATACGTGTGCAGTCCGGGCACCAGCCAGCGAAGAATTTTACGATTACTGGTTTTTCATTGCTTGTTAGTTCTGTGAATTGTTCAATTGTTGTAATTTCTTGCATATTAATCACGCTCCTTATGCCCATTGTACACGATTAGAACAGCTTACGAAAAGTAATTTAGCTTAATATATGTACCTTCTAGCAATAAAAATATAAGAATAATAAATTTATTTAAAATTGCGAGAAAATTATTGCTTAAATTGTCAAAATAATCTACACTAAGAACAGAAAAGCTGTTTGAAGTTTTTTTTTGATTTCAAAATGAATGACTGTTCATTCAAGGGAGAAGGGGGAAGTGCTCGTGTCTTACAAAATTGAAAAAGTAGCGGTTTTAGGTTCAGGGGTAATGGGTTCAGGGATTGCAGCACATTTGGCGAATATCGGGATTCCTACATTGTTATTGGATATCGCTCCTAGCGAATTAACAAAGGAAGAAGAAGCTAAGGGGTTAACACTTGATTCAAAACCTGTGAAAAACCGTTTTGCAGTTTCGGCAATGCAAAAATTACTAAAGCAAAAACCAGCACCACTTTCATCGAAAAAAAATCTAGCATTAATTACACCAGGTAACTTTGATGATGATTTAGAAAAGCTGAAAGATGTTGACTGGATTATTGAAGTAATTGTAGAAAGATTAGAAATTAAAAAAGGCTTATTTGAAAAGATTGATGCTGTACGTAAACCAGGCACAATCGTTTCATCAAATACATCAGGGGTTAGCATTAATGCAATGGCGGAAGGGCGTTCAGAAGATTTCCAGGCTCATTTCCTTGGAACACATTTCTTCAACCCGCCACGCTATTTAAAATTACTTGAGATCATTCCGGCTAACACGACAAAACCGGAAGTTGTAAGTTTCATGCAAACATTCGGTGAGGATGTATTAGGTAAAGGTGTTGTTATCGCAAAAGACACACCGAACTTTATCGCGAACCGAATCGGAACATACGGCTTGATCGTAACAATGAACGAAATGATTGCACGTAACTATACAGTAGGCGAAGTAGATTCAGTAACAGGTCCACTAATCGGCCGTCCGAAATCTGCAACATTCCGTACATTGGACGTTGTTGGTCTTGATACTTTTGCACATGTTGCAACAAATGTATATGATCAGACAACAGGTGAAGAACAGGCAGTATTTGAAGAATCACCTATTTTAAAGAAAATGATCTCAAATGGCTGGATCGGTGCAAAATCGGGCCAAGGTTTCTTCAAAAAAGTAGGAAAAGAAATTCTGCAATTGAATTTATCGACATTTGAATATGAACCGACTACTAAACTAGTTGCTCCGTCACTAGAAATGGCAAAACAAGCGAAAGGTCCAGGAGGTAAATTAAAAGTTTTAATTTATGCTAATGACCGCGTAGGGGAACTATTATGGAATTCATTCGCACCGACATTAATTTACTCTGGAAAATTAGTAGGTGAAATTGCAGACGATATCGTTGCAATCGACAATGCGATGAAATGGGGCTTCGGCTGGGCTCAAGGTCCATTCGAAATGTGGGATGCAATCGGCGTAGAAAAATCAGTCGCTAAAATGAAAGAAGAAGGCCGTGAAATTCCCGAATTCGTTACTGGCTTATTAGAAAAGGGTCTGAAAACATTCTATTCGGAAATCGATGGCGATCTAGCTTACTACAACGGTTCAGAATACGTAAAAGTACCGGTGAACGAAAAAGCAATCGACTTAAGACGCTACAAGAAGAAACACGGTGTGATCAAATCAAATTCAGGTGCAAGCCTAATCGATTTAGGTGATGGAATCGCATTACTTGAATTCCACTCAAAATCAAATGCAATCGGTTTAGACATTGTTCAAATGATCAACTATGCGATTGATGAAGTGGAGAAAAACTTTAAAGGTCTCGTAATCGGGAACCAAGGTAAAAACTTCTGTGTCGGTGCAAACCTTGCCATGATTTTAATGGAAGCACAAGATGATAACATTTTCGAACTGGACTTTGTTATTAAGTCATTCCAGCAGGCAATGCGTCGTATTAAATATTCTACAAAACCGGTTGTTGCGGCACCATTCCAAATGGCGTTAGGCGGTGGAGCGGAAGTATGTTTACCGGCTGCACATATTCAAGCATCGGCTGAAACATATATGGGTCTTGTAGAAGTAGGTGTCGGCTTAATCCCAGGAGGCGGCGGTAACTTAGGTCTTTACCAAAAGTTCATCAAAGGCTTGCCAAATGGCGTAGATGTAGACTACCAGCAAATCGCGAACAAAGTATTCGAAACAATTGCAATGGCAAAAGTTTCGACTTCAGGTGAAGAAGCGCGTGAAAATAACTTCCTGGACTTTGCAGACGGTATTTCAGTAAATCCGGATCACTTAATCTATGATGCAAAACAAGCAGCACTTGCACTTGCAGAAGCAGGCTATACACCACCAGTGAAAAAGCCGGTGAAAGTAGTAGGCGCACCAGGTTATGCAACATTATTGTTAGGTGCTCAAGGAATGTTCGATTCAGGTTATATTACAGAGCATGATTTGAAAATCGCGAAGAAACTTGCATATGTAATCGCGGGCGGTAAAGTACCATACGGAACAGAAGTTTCTGAAGAGTACTTATTAAACCTGGAAAAACAAGCATTCTTAGAACTGGTTGCAGACCAAAAATCACAAATGCGTATGCAGCACATGCTTGTAAAAGGAAAGCCATTACGTAACTAAAAATGATTGATGAGTAAGGCATTTTAAATACACATTTAGTTGATTGGAATGTAGGCGACGACTCCTGGGGAAAGCGTTCGCCGAAATGGAAATCAACGGGTATGTCTAGAATATTTTGCCGGCAACTAGCTTACGAGTTTACTTGCTGGCTAATCACAAGGGGGAAACATCATTATGCGTGAAGCCGTTATCGTTGCAGGAGCACGAACACCAATCGGACGTGCGAAAAAAGGATCACTTGCGAACACTCGTCCAGATGATTTTGGTGCAGTAGTAGTAAAAGAAGCATTAAAGCGCGCGGGCTATGAAGGTCCGGTTGATGATTTAATTATGGGATGTGCAATGCCAGAAGCAGAACAAGGGATGAACGTTGCCCGCTTAGTTGGGGCATTGGCAGGGTTACCGGATGAAACACCGGCATTAACAGTGAACCGTTTCTGTTCATCAGGGCTACAAACAATTGCCTATGCTGCAGAGCGTATTATGCTTGGCCATGCAAAAGCAATCGTTGCAGGTGGTACAGAATCGATGAGTATGATTCCGATGACTGGTAATACAGTTCGTCTAAACCCGAAAATTGCTGAAGATGCACCACAATACTATATCGGTATGGGTCACACAGCTGAAGAGGTAGCAAATCGTTACAATGTAACACGTGAAGAGCAGGATGCATTTGCAGTACGTTCACACGAGTTAGCTGAAAAAGCGATTAAAGAAGGCAAATTCAAAGACGAAATCGTTCCGGTTGAAGTGACGGAATATTATGTCGATGAAAACAACCAGTTAAAAGAAAAAGTGACGATCTTTGATACAGATGAAGGGGTTCGTCCAGGTACATCGGTAGAAACGTTGGCAAAATTACGTCCAGCATTCAATGTTAAAGGTTCCGTAACAGCAGGGAATGCTTCTCAAACTTCGGACGGTGCAGCAGCAGTACTAGTAATGGACCGTGAAGAAGCAGAGAAACAAGGCATGCAGCCACTAGCGAAATTCCTAGGATTTGCTGTCGGCGGAGTTCCACCGGAAGTAATGGGTATCGGACCAATCGTAGCAGTACCGAAAGCACTTGAAATTGCAGGGATTACACAAGATCAAGTAGACCTATGGGAAATTAACGAAGCATTCGCATCACAATCCATTCAAGTAGTTCGTGAACTAGGTATTGATATGGAGAAAGTGAATGTTAACGGAGGGGCAATCGCATTAGGTCACCCACTTGGTGCAACAGGTGCAATTCTTACAGTGAAGCTGATCAATGAATTAAAACGCCGCGGCGGTAAATACGGTGTCGTAACAATGTGTATCGGCGGCGGAATGGGCGCAGCAGGGGTATTTGAAGTTCTTTAATTGTCTGGGGAAATAAATACAATAAAAATCACAAAGGAAACTAGGGAGGAATTTATAATGGCACAAACAACAAACAGCATTATTAAGGGCGGCGGCTTTTTAATCGAGGACGTGGATATTAACCGAGTAATTACACCGGAAGATTTCACAGACGAGCAAAAAATGATTGCTCAAACAACACAGGAATACGTAACAAGCGAAGTATTACCAGTAGTTGAAAACTTAGAGCACCATGAGTTCGATCACTCTGTACGTCTATTAAAAACAGCAGGGGATTTAGGTTTATTAGCAGCTGACGTTCCTGAAGAATACGAAGGCTTAGGCTTAGATAAAATTTCTTCTGCATTAATCGCAGAAAAAATGTCACCGGCTGGCGGTTTCTCAATCACGCACGGTGCCCATGTAGGGATCGGTTCATTACCAATCGTATTATTCGGTAACCATGAGCAAAAAACGAAGTACCTACCGAAGTTGGCTTCAGGCGCTTTAATCGCAGCATATGCATTAACAGAGCCAGGTTCAGGTTCGGATGCATTAGGTGCTAAAACAACTGCTAAGTTAAATGAAGCAGGAACACATTACGTATTAAATGGTGAAAAACAATGGATTACAAATGCAGGCTTTGCAGATGTATTCGTTGTATACGCGAAAATCGATGGCGATAAATTTACAGCATTCATCGTTGAGCGTTCATTCCCAGGTGTTTCTGTAGGTCCTGAAGAGAAGAAAATGGGGATTAAATCATCTTCAACTCGTACATTAATTTTGGAAGACGCAGAAGTACCTGTAGAAAACTTACTAGGTGAAGTAGGCCGCGGTCATATTATCGCGTTCAACATTTTAAATATCGGACGTTATAAATTAGGAGTAGGTACTGTAGGTGCATCTAAACGTGCATTTGAATTAGCAGTTGCTTATACAAACCAACGTCAGCAATTCAAAACAAAATTATCGGACTTCAACTTAACAAAAGAAAAGATCGCATCAATGGCTTCTCACATTTATGCATCTGAATCGTTAAACTACCGTACAGTTGGTTACTTCGAAGACCGCTTAAGCCAGTTATCTGACGAAGAGCAAAAAGACGGCAAATCAATTGCAGCAGCAATCGCTGAATATGCAATTGAGTGCTCAATCGCAAAAGTATTCGGTTCTGAAACATTGGATTTCGTAGCGGATGAAGCGGTTCAGTTACACGGTGGTTACGGCTTTATGGCGGAGTACGAAGTAGAACGCATCTACCGCGACTCTCGTATTAACCGTATTTTTGAAGGTACAAACGAAATTAACCGTATGATCGTACCAGGCACATTCATGAAAAAAGCATTAAAAGGTGAGTTACCACTATTACAAGTAGCACAAGAACTTCAAAACGAGCTATTAATGCTTATGCCTGAAGAAATCGGTCAAGGTGCATTAGAGCAAGAGAAATACTTAGTGAAAAATGCTAAGAAGATCGCAGTACTTGCAGCAGGTGCAGCAGCACAACGCTACGGTGCAAAACTGGATGCAGAGCAAGAGCTGTTAGTTAATATCGCAAACATTGCAAACCAATTATACGCAATGGAATCTGCAGTAATCCGTACACAAAAAGCTATCGAGCGTGACGGTGAAGAAAAAGCGGCACAAAAAATTCTTTACACTCAAATTTTCTGTCAGGAAGCATTTGCAGAAATCGAAAAAGAAGCAAAAGAAACATTAATCGCTTCAGTTGAAGGTGACGATGCACGTATGATTTTATCAGCATTACGTAAATTAACACGCAACAACCCTTACAACTTAATTCCGAAAAAACGTGAAGCTGCAGCGAAACTTATCGAAGCAGAAAAATATGTAGTTTAATAAAGACTGTCATCGGGTGCATGAAAGTGCACCCGATTTTTCTATCGTTTTCTAATAAATCGTAAAATGTTCCAATATAATTTCAAAAGTTCTAATATATCTTGGAACTTCTAATATAAGTACTATATCTTCTAATATGTCACGCAAAGGTTCAAATAAGTGAAACCGTTCTTCTAATATAAGTCCGGCATATTCTAATATTTTCATACATCTTCTAATAAAAACCGCTCCGATCATGCGTACACATTTTTGATTTGTCCATCTATATCCGTTACAATATAGGAAAATCCAGGGCAAAAAGGAGTACTTACATGACAGTAAAATTCATCCAATATCCAAAATGTACAACTTGTAAAAAAGCGCAAAAATGGCTAGATGAGCAAGGTGTGGACTATGAAAATATTCATATTGTAGAACAAACACCATCGAAAGAAGAACTTAAAGCCATTTATGAAGCAAGCGGTGTACCGTTGAAGAAATTCTTTAATACTTCAGGCATGAAATATCGTGAGTTAGGCCTAAAAGATAAACTACCGACAATGTCCGAAGATGAGCAATTAGAGCTATTAGCATCGGATGGTATGTTAATTAAGCGACCGATCGTTACAGATGGAAAAAAATTAACTTTAGGATTTAAGGAGTCTGACTTCTTAGAAACTTGGAAATAAACAGTTATTCACATTGTATTTCCGAACGAACTATGGCAAAATGAACTTGAATGTACTACATATAACATGGAGGTTTTCAAATGAGCACACCAAAAGAATTACGTTATTCAAAAGAGCATGAGTGGGTAAAAATTGAAGACGGTAAAGCGACAATCGGTATTACGGATTTCGCACAATCTGAATTAGGCGATATCGTATTCGTAGAGTTACCTGAAGTAGGCGATGAAATTTCAAAGGATCAGCCTTTCGGTAGTGTAGAATCTGTAAAAACAGTTTCTGAACTATATGCACCAATTTCTGGTAAAGTTGTTGCAATCAACGAAGAATTACTGGACAATCCTGAATATGTAAATGAATCACCATACGGTAATGCATGGATGGTTACTGTTGAGTTAACAAGTGAAGCAGAAGTTGAAGAATTATTAGACGCAGACGCTTACACTGCATTAATTAAACAATAAGATTAAACAATAAGACCAAACACTAAAGCCTTCTAATTAAAGGTTTTAGTGTTTTTTTGTTATTCTATATATAAAGGTGATGGATGAAAGGAAGCGTGTACTATGGGAAAATGCATCGTTGTTGAAGGACGTGCCGATAAACTGAGAATACTTCCGATATTAGCGGAAGACGTGACGATACTTTGCACGAATGGCACAATAAGTGAAGTCAATTTGATTGATTTATTGGTTGAATATGAGCAAGATGAAATTACGACTATGTTTGATGCAGATAAAAACGGTGAAAAGTTACGTAAACTGATGAACCGTGCATATCCCGAAGCGACACAGCTTATCATACCTCACGAATATGTGGAAGTAGAAAAAACACCTACTAAAATCTTAAGGGATATGTTACTACAAGCAAAATTTATAGTAAACGAAGGATGACAGTATAATGGAACAATGGACGAAACAGCAGTGGGAACAGAACGTACAACAGCATGATCAGACAGCGTTTTTCTTATATACGCCGATGTGCGGCACATGTGAAGTATCGGAAAAAATGTTGGATGTAATTGAGAAATTACTCCCAGATCTCCCGCTTGGTATGGCAAATATCAATTATTTAGGAGATTTACCATATGAATTGAAAATTGAAAGTGTACCTTGTTTAATCGTTTCAGACAAGGGAGAACTAACGAATAAAATTTACGCATTTAAATCCGTACCGTTTCTGTATGAAATATTAAAAAAGTAATTGACGAAGTCTCTTTATCGTGATAAAGTAACATTCATAATAATAAAACTTAATAACGTTACTCTTATAAAGAGAGGTGGAGGGAAGTGCCCTATGAAACCCGGCAACCAGCGTTTACGCAAAGGTGCCAATTCACACAAAGTTTAAACTTTGAAAGATGAGAGAACGGTTTACCGTATAAATGTATGTGAAACCTTTCTACTTGTCATGGTAGAAAGGTTTTTTTCATTCAACGGATGTTTTGGATGAAAAATGAACATGATTTTGAAATAGCAGGAAGGTTATTTCAATTTAGAAGGAGTACAACCGATGATTGATATACAAAATATTACTAAAGTATATAACACGAAAAACGGTAAACTTACAGCGGTTGATAATGTAAGCTTATCGATTAACAAGGGAGAAATATACGGTATTATCGGCTACAGTGGTGCCGGCAAAAGTACAATGATCCGCCTGCTGAACGGTTTGGAAAAGCCGACAACAGGTTCTGTCATTGTAGGTGGCCAGGATATCGCGAAAGCTTCCGGGGCAAAATTACGAGAAGCACGCCAAAAAATCAGTATGATATTCCAGCATTTCAACCTGCTTTGGTCACGTACCGTTGAAGAAAACATCGCATTTCCACTTGAAATTGCGGGTGTTTCAAAAGCTGATCGTGAAAAGCGAGTAGAAGAGCTGATTGAACTCGTTGGATTAAAAGGAAGAGGGAAAGCGTTTCCTTCTCAATTGTCAGGTGGGCAAAAGCAGCGTGTAGGCATTGCCCGAGCGTTGGCAAACAATCCGGAAGTGCTTTTATGTGATGAAGCGACATCAGCGCTTGATCCGGAAACAACGGATTCGATTTTGGAACTACTGCTCGATATTAATAAAAACATCGGACTTACAATTGTACTCATTACACATGAAATGCATGTTATCCGCAAAATCTGTAACAGAGTAGCAGTGATGGAAGCCGGAAAAGTAGTGGAACAGGGCGATGTATTGCAAGTGTTCCAGCATCCTCAAGCACCCATTACAAAAAACTTCGTATCACAGGCTTCTGGTGAAACACCGGAAACACAAGCGTCACTGGAACAAATTTTTGCCAACTATCCAGGAGGCAAAATCGCCAAATTAATATTTGCCGGTGCTACAACAGAACAGCCTGTCATCTCGCAAATGATCAAGCAGTTTGACGTAGTTGTAAATATTGTGCATGGTAAAATCTCGAATACAACGGGCGGTTCGTTTGGTACATTGTTTATTCATATCAATGGCGAACCAAATGCAGTCGCGGAAGCATTGAGCTTTTTAGCGAAGCAAGAAATTCAAACGGAGGTGATTGAGCATGTTTAATCAATTATTTCCGAACGTCGACTGGGGTAAAATGCTCGACGCAACATATGAAACCATTTATATGACGGCTGTTGCGACAGTCATTACATTTATACTCGGCATTCTGATTGGGATTGTCCTATTTTTAACGAGCGACAATCAATTATGGGCTAATAAAATTGTGCACTTTTTAACAGGATCACTCGTAAATATTTTCCGGTCGATTCCATTTATCGTCTTAATCATTTTATTAATTCCGTTCACAAAGTTTTTACTTGGAACAATCCGTGGCGCCAATGCAGCATTACCTGCGCTAATTATCGGTGCAGCACCGTTTTATGCACGCATGGTATTAATAGCGTTACGAGAAATTGATAAGGGTGTTATTGAAGCAGCCCGCTCAATGGGAGCGAAAACTTCTACGATTATTTGTAAAGTATTGATTCCGGAAAGTTTACCGGCATTAATTTCAGGTATTACAGTTACTGCTGTCGCTTTAGTAGGGTATACAGCAATGGCCGGCATTATCGGTGCCGGTGGTTTAGGTAACCTGGCATTCCTGGATGGTTTCCAGCGTAACCGAACAGATGTAACCTTAATGGCAACAGTTTTAATTTTAGTTGTCGTATTCATCATCCAGTATATTGGGGATTTCATTACAGCAAGAGTGGACAAACGATAGTTAGTGGCTTTTAAGGCCGTAATTATAAATATTGGTGCATCGAAACAATACAGGCGCAAACTTTGAATAAGTGCGCGTCTGTAAGGTTAAAAATCAGAATATATAGAAGGTTTCGATAAACTGAACAAAAAATAAAAAAGGGTAGGTAAAACAGATGAAAAAGTTATTATCAAGCGTTATTTTAGGAGCTTCAGTACTTGCTTTAGCAGCATGTGGAGGAGAAGATGAAAAATTAGTTGTTGGTGCTTCAAATACACCACACGCAGTTATCCTTGAAAAAGTTAAACCAATTTTAGAAGAGCAAGGTATTGAGCTTGAAATCGAGACATATACAGACTATGTACTTCCAAACCAAGATTTAGATAACGGTGATCTGGATGCAAACTACTTCCAGCATATTCCATACTTCGAAGCGCAAAAAGCAGATTTCGATTATGATTTTGCAAATGCTGGCGGTATTCATATCGAACCAATCGGTGTTTACTCTAAAAAATATTCATCTTTAGAAGAGCTTCCTGAAGGTGCAACAATTTTACTTTCTAATTCAGTAGCAGACCACGGTCGTATGCTTTCATTACTTGAAGCACAAGGTTTAATCACATTAGCAGAAGGTATCGATAAAACAAAAGCAGAAGTAAAAGACATTGTAGATAATCCGAAAAACTTCGTATTCGATGCAAACACTGCAGCTGAATTATTAGTTCAAATGTACGAAAATGAAGAAGGCGATGCGGTATTGATCAACTCAAACTTTGCAATCGACAACGGCATTAACCCATTGGAAGATTCAATCGCAATCGAGTCTAGTGAATCACCATATGTGAACATTATTGCAGTGAAATCCGGTGATGAAGATTCAAAAGAAATTAAAGCATTAGTAGAAGCACTACGCTCTAAAGAAGTTCAGGACTTTATCGTTGAAGAGTGGGGCGGCTCTGTAGTACCTGTTTCAGGCGAATAAAATAGAAATAATAAAAAAACCATTTTCTCTCTTTCGGGGAGAAAATGGTTTTTTTCTGGACTTAAAATGAATAAGGGATTTCTCCTTATCTATCTGTCCCAGTCTATTATTGGAAACGTGTTAACCGTGAATAAAAATTGGATATAAATTTAACGAATACTTCTTCGGATGGTGCAAGATCCCTTGATGTTGGTGCAATGATCCCAACTGTGCGTCTTATATTGGGCGTAGCGATGGGCACTTTTACAGTCATGCGCGGTGTTGAATCGTAAAGTGAACTTTCCGGTAAAAGTGTTACACCGATTCCTGCTGCCACAAGCCCTTTTAAAGCATCCATATCTTCTCCCTCGGAAGTAATATTTGGCATGAAGCCTACAGAGCGGCATGCATCAACAGCCACTTTATTTAAAATATAGCCTTCCGGAAAAAGTACAAATTGGTCATTACGCAAATCGACAAGATTAATCGACTCTCTTTTTGCCAGTGAATGTGTTGCGGGCAACAGAGCATGGATATTTTCGCTGAACAGCACGGTTGTATTGATTGCTTCGTCCTTTGGTGGCAATGGTCCAAGCAAAGCTAAATTCAGCTCGCGATTTTTGACTGCATCAATCAAATACTTATAAGAGCCCTGACGCAAATGGAAAGAAATTTCCGGATATTCTTTTTTAAACGCGGAAATGACAGTCGGCAATACATAGCTTGCCAAACTTGTAGGGAAACCAATTTTAATTGTCCCTTTTGCCGGATCTAAATATTCTTCCACCTGCTTTGCAGCAAAATCAATTCCCTTGAGTGCGGTAATACAATGTTCTAAAAAAATCTTCCCAACCGGCGTTAACTTTACGTTACGCCCAATTCGTTCAAAAAGCGGTGTGCCGAGTTCTTCTTCCAAGTTGGCAATTTGCCTGCTGATTGCAGACTGGGCAACGTGTAGATGCTCTGCCGCTTCTGAAATATGCTCTCGTTCTGCCACCTCTACAAAGTAACGTAACTGTCTTAATTCCACCATTTCCACCCCATTCATCTAAAAAGTAGATTGTTTATATCCAAACTATATATTGTTTATATTATTTCGAAAACTTTAAAATGTAAATACGGGATTGAAAGAATGAGGGGGAATGAATATGAGTTTTCATCAGTTACCAGAAGCACAAGGGTTATATAATCCTGAATTTGAACATGACGCATGCGGTATCGGCATGTATGCAAATATAAAAGGAATACCTTCACATCAGATTGTAAAAAAAGGATTAGAAATGTTATGTCGCTTAGAACACCGTGCAGGACGCGGCGGGGACGGCAAGACAGGTGATGGGGCAGGGCTGTTAGTTCAAATCCCACATACGTTCTTTCAACAAAACTGTACGGAATTTAATTTACCTGAAATGGGTGAATATGGTGTCGGTCAGATTTTTTTCACAGAAAATGAAGACGAACGCCTAAAAATTGAGCAAAAGATGAATGAATTAATTGAACAGGAAAATCAGCAACTGATCGGCTGGAGAACAGCACCGACAAATAAGGAAAAATTAAGTGAGATTGCTAAATCGACTGCACCGGTTGTTCGCCAAGTATTTATCCGTTCAAACGAAAACGATAATAAGGCATTCGAGCGAAAGTTGTATGTTATCCGCAAACAGCTGGAACATTGGGCAACGGAGCAACAATTCGAATTGTATATTCCTAGTCTTTCAAGTCAGACGATAGTTTTTAAAGGTTTACTTTCACCGGAAGAAGTAAGTGAGTTTTATGTGGATTTACAGGATGAGAGCTTTGTATCCGCATTGGCGCTTGTGCATTCGCGTTACTCGACGAATACATTCCCATCTTGGAAACGGGCCCATCCAAACCGCTACATTATCCACAACGGTGAAATTAACACATTGCGCGGCAATATTAACTGGATGCGTGCACGTGAGCAGCAATTCGTATCTGAAGCGTTTGGGGATGACCTAGAAAAGCTGTTACCGATAATTGATACAACGGGTTCTGATTCATCGATGCTTGATAACGCATTTGAATTTTTTGTATTGGCTGGACGTTCACCTGCAGAAACTGCAATGATGATGATTCCGGAGCCATGGACAGAAAATCCGCGCATTGATGAAGACCGAAAAGCGTTTTATCAATATCATGCAAGCTTAATGGAGCCTTGGGATGGACCGACTGCTATTTGTTTCACGGATGGCAAACAGATCGGGGCAATTTTAGACCGTAACGGTTTGCGTCCGGGAAGACTATATGTGACAAAAGACGATCATGTTATCTTCTCATCTGAGACAGGGGTAGTCGATTACGCTGAGGAAGACATTCTTTATAAAGACCGATTAAGCCCAAGTCGCATGCTGTTAATTGATTTGGAACAAGGGAAAATCATTTCGGATGACGAGCTGAAATCTGCAGCAGCGGCAGAAAAACCGTATGCAGCATGGCTGGAAGAAAATATGATCAAACTTGAAGAGAAGGATGAGCAGTTACCAGAAATTAATGATCTAACTTTACGCCAGAAAATTCACGGTTACACATTTGAAGATATACAAAAGTATATTGTACCTCTTGCAAATGAAGGAAAAGATCCGCTTGGTTCAATGGGGAATGATACACCATTAGCTGTTCTGTCAGATAGACCGCAATCCTTATTTAATTACTTTAAGCAGCTATTTGCACAAGTAACGAACCCGCCGATTGATTCGATTCGTGAACATGTCGTAACATCGACAATGACATTGCTTGGAGCGGAAGGCGATTTATTACAGCCAAATGCACAAAATGCACGTCGCCTCCTGCTGAAAACGCCGGTTTTAACGACTGCAGAATATGAGCAAATCGTAAATAATAATGAAGAACATTTTGAAGTGGCGGAAATCTCGCTAAAATTCACGGAAAATTTAGAAAGTGAACTTAACAGAATCAAAACAGAAGCAGAAGCGGCAATCTTTGGCGGCAAGACAATCATTGTACTGTCTGATTATATGGATGACGCTAAGCAGCTAACAATGCCTGTTCTTCTAGCAGCGAGTACAATCCATCAATATTTAGTACGAATCGGTTTACGTACGAAGGCAAGCATTATCGTTAACAGTGCGGAAGTTCGAGAAGTTCATCATTTTGTTGCACTGATCGGCTTCGGTGTGGATGCGATTCACCCGTACTTAGCATATGCAACGATTGATGAGGCAATTGAAAAAGGTCATTTATCTGTACCGTTTGAAAATGCGGTTCAAAAATTCAGAAAAGGTGCAGCGGACGGTGTTGTAAAAGTAATGTCGAAGATGGGGATTTCTACAGTCCAATCTTACCGCGGTGCCCAAGTATTTGAAGCAGTCGGAATTTCAAAGGAAGTGATTGACGAATACTTCACAGGTACAGCTTCGCAAATTGATGGCATTGACTTACAAACAATCGGTGAAGAAGCGAGACGCCGCCATGAGGAAGCAATGCAGTCGATGTCAGCGCAACTGCAATCAGGTTCAGATTTCCAATGGCGTGCAGACGGAGAGCATCATGCGTTCAATCCGAAAACAATCCATACCCTTCAGTGGGCTACACGTAAAAATGATTTCGGCTTATACCGGATGTATGCGGAAATGGCCAATGAGGAACGAATCGGGTTTTTACGTAATTTATTCGACTTTAAAAAGAATGAACGCAAAATCCCGATGGAAGAAATCGAGTCAGTGGATTCCATCGTGAAACGCTTCAAATCAGGGGCTATGTCGTTTGGTTCGTTATCAAAAGAAGCACACGAAACGTTAGCGGTAGCGATGAACCGCCTAGGCGCACGCTCAAACTCTGGTGAGGGTGGGGAAGATCCGGCTCGTTTTACAATCGAACCGAATGGTGACAACAAGCGCAGTGCAATTAAACAAATTGCTTCAGGACGTTTTGGGGTGAAATCGCATTATTTAGTAAATGCCGATGAGCTGCAGATTAAAATGGCGCAAGGAGCGAAACCGGGCGAAGGCGGTCAGCTGCCAGGCAATAAAGTATATCCATGGGTAGCGGATGTACGCGGTTCTACTCCTGGGGTAGGGTTAATTTCACCGCCGCCGCATCACGATATCTACTCAATCGAGGATATGGCACAATTAATTCACGATTTAAAAAATGCAAACCGTCATGCAAGAATTTCAGTAAAGCTCGTAGCAAAAGCAGGTGTTGGTACAATTGCTGCCGGTGTTGCTAAAGGGGCAGCAGATGTTATCGTCATTTCAGGCTATGACGGAGGTACAGGGGCGTCGCCGAAAACATCAATCAAGCATACTGGCTTACCGTGGGAGCTTGGTTTAGCAGAAGCGCATCAAACATTGATGCTTAACGGATTGCGCGACCGCGTGACACTGGAAACAGACGGTAAGCTCATGACGGGCAAAGATGTTGTAATGGCAGCACTTTTAGGAGCAGAGGAATTTGGCTTTGCGACAGCACCGTTAATCGTTTTAGGCTGTGTTATGATGCGTGCCTGTCATTTGGATACTTGTCCAGTAGGCGTAGCGACACAAAATCCTGAACTTCGTGCTAAATTTATGGGTTCAGCTGATCATGTTGTTAATTATATGCGTTTTGTTGCAGAAGAAATGCGTGAATATATGAGTCTTTTAGGATTCCGTACTGTGGAAGAGATGGTCGGTCGTACAGATGTACTGCAAATTGCTGATCGTACGGCAAAACATTGGAAAGCAAGCCAGCTTGATTTAACGGCATTGCTTCATCAAATCCAAGGAACACGCACGAAGCAGCAACAGCAAAACCATAATATAGAGGAAAGCTTTGATTTACGCGAGTTATTGCCGAAAGTGTCAAAGGCCATTGAGGGCAATGAACGCATCGAATTAAATTATCCGATTAAAAATACAGACCGTGTAATGGGTACGATTATCGGCAGTGAAATTTCCCGCAAGTACGGGGAAGCAGGCTTACCTGATAACACAATTAACTTAACGTTTACAGGTCATGCCGGCCAAAGCTTCGGCGCATTCATCCCAAGAGGCATGTCGATGCGCGTAATCGGGGATGTGAATGATTACTTCGGTAAAGGTTTGTCAGGAGGTAAAGTGACAGCCATTGCACCGATTAAAGGTGATCAAGAGAAAAACGTCATTGCCGGAAATGTTTGTTTATACGGGGCAACAAGCGGTAAAGCCTTTATTAACGGGCGTGCAGGACATCGATTCGGTGTTCGTAATTCAGGTGCTGAAATCGTTGTTGAAGGGATTGGAGATCACGGCTGTGAGTATATGACTGGCGGTAAGATCATTGTATTAGGTGATGTCGGTCAAAACTTTGGTGCCGGAATGTCTGGAGGAATCGGCTATATTCTGCCGAGTGACGAAGAAAAATTCAAAGCACAATGCAATATGGAAATGATCCACTTTGAGAAAATGACAGACAAAGCGGAGATCGAATCCGTTCGTCAGTTAATTATTCAGCATTTGGAAGAAACAGATAGTACCTACGCATTGGATGTATTAGCGAAGTGGGAGCAATTTATTCCGAAGTTCGTCAAAGTTGTGCCAACGGATTATAAGATAATGGTAGATAAAATTAATCAATACACTGCAACTGGGTCTGCAAAAGAAGATGCAGCAATGCAGGCATTTACGGAAGTGACGACTAGTCAGAAGAAGCTTGTAAGCACAAAATAAGAGGGGGTTTCTAGCATGGGAAAAGCAACGGGTTTTATGGAATTCAAACGAGAGAAAGTTCAGGAACAACGACCACTAGAGCGTCTTTCAAATTGGGGTGAATATACAAGCAGGCTATCTGATGAAAAATTACAGACACAAGGTGCGCGCTGCATGGATTGCGGAACACCATTTTGCCATATGGGGATTGAAATTCGCGGTACTGCAGCAGGGTGTCCGATTCAAAATGTCATCCCTGAATGGAATGACTTAGTCTATAAAGGGAAATGGCAGGAAGCGTTGGAACGTTTGCATATGACGAATAATTTCCCTGAATTTACCGGCCGTGTCTGCCCTGCACCATGTGAAGGGTCTTGTACACTGGCTATAACAGATCCGGCTGTAGCGATTAAATCAATTGAACGTACGATCATTGATAAAGGGTTTGAAAACGGCTGGATCACACCGCGTATCCCGGCAACGCGTACTGGCTATAAAGTGGCGATTGTCGGTTCAGGTCCTGCCGGCTTAGCAGCTGCAGATCAACTGAACCAGCTCGGCCATTCTGTAACAGTGTTCGAACGTTCCGACCGATTTGGCGGGTTATTAATGTATGGTATCCCGAATATGAAGCTGGAAAAAGATGTGATTGAACGTCGTGTTCATTTATTATCATTGGAAGGCATCGATTTCGTTGCAAATACAGAAATCGGTAAAGATATAACAAAAGAGCAATTACAAGCAGATTTCGATGCGGTCATTTTATGTACAGGAGCTCAAAAACAACGAGTTCTTCATCTAGAAGGAAGCGATGCAGGCAATATTCATTTAGCGATGGATTATTTAACGGATGTTACGAAAAGCCTGCTAGATTCTGATTTTGAAGATAATCAGGCATTAAATGTTGAAGGAAAAGATGTCATTGTAATTGGTGGCGGTGATACAGGGGCTGACTGTGTAGCAACAGCACTTCGTCAAAAATGCCGTTCTGTCTACCAATTCGGTAAACATCCGCAACAAGCCACTACTCGTACAGATGAAACGATGTGGCCAAAAGACCCGAACATTTACACAATGGATTACGCTTATGCCGAAGCAGATGCAAAATTTGGCCGTGATCCACGGGAATATTGCATTCAAACTACGAAAATAGAAAAAGATAGCGATGGTAATGTAAAAGCACTTCACACAATTCAAATGGAAAAAATTCTTGGTGAAGATGGCTTCCACTTCTTTAAAGAGTTGCCGGGCACTGAGAAAGTATGGCCGGCTCAGCATGTATTTGTCGCAATCGGCTTTGAAGGTGCTGAAAAAGAAACGCCGGAACATTTCGGAGTAGAATTAACAAACAACCGCATCCGTGCATCGATTAAAGACTACGAAACAAGTATTCCTGGTGTATTTGCAGCCGGTGATGCACGCCGAGGCCAAAGCCTTGTCGTATGGGCCATCAAAGAAGGCCGCGGAGTAGCTGCGAGTGTTCATTATTATTTAAGTGAAATGCTAGTGAAAAATTAATAGAACCGTTTAACGGATTTTACACACTGCAAAAACGTCATTTTTCTCCCATAGAAAAATGGCGTTTTTTAGTTTTGCTCAAACTTTAAATATTTTTGGGGGAATTTAATAACAACCATTTTAATAAGTGAAATTAATTCTCAATTAAAGGATTGCTATTGAAAAAATGAAAAGCTAAATTATTACTATTTAAATAGTAGAAATAAACTGCAGTAACGCGTTTTCTAAGATTGATAGGGATTTTTTAATTAAAATCATTCTAAACTATTTGCAAGACACAATCATTTCGGTTAAGATTGGTAATGAACTTAATTTGGCGTACAGAAAGTATGCAAATGAATATTTGGAGGTAATTTAATGTCAACATTAGAAATTAAAGATCTTCACGTTGAAATCGACGGAAAAGAGATTTTAAAAGGTGTAAATCTAACTATCAATACAAACGAAGTACATGCGATCATGGGTCCTAACGGTACTGGTAAATCGACATTAGCTTCTGCAATTATGGGTCACCCAAAATATGAAGTAACTTCAGGTGAAATCTACCTTGATGGTGAAAATGTTTTAGAAATGGAAGTAGATGAGCGTGCACAAGCTGGTTTATTCCTTGCTATGCAATACCCATCAGAAATTCCTGGTGTAACAAACGCGGACTTCTTACGTTCAGCAATCAATGCTCGTCGTGAAGAAGGACAAGAAATTTCATTAATGAAATTCATCCGTGAATTAGATAAAACAATGGAATTCCTTGAAATGCCTGAAGAGATGTCTCAACGTTACTTAAACGAAGGCTTCTCAGGCGGTGAGAAAAAACGTAACGAAATTCTACAAATGATGATGATCAAACCAACATTCGGTATTTTAGATGAAATCGACTCTGGTTTAGATATCGATGCATTAAAAGTAGTTTCAAAAGGTATTAACGAAATGCGCGGCGAAGGTTTCGGCTGCTTAATGATCACTCACTACCAACGTTTATTAAACTACATCACTCCTGACCATGTTCACGTAATGATGCAAGGTAAAGTTGTAAAATCAGGTGGTGCTGAATTAGCACAACGCTTGGAAGCAGAAGGTTATGAGTGGATTAAAGCTGAATTAGGTATTGAAGATACTGAAGAAGTTACAGAAGCATAATTAAGGAGGACGACGAAGATGACGGTTGAAACAAAATTAGCGTTATCAGCAGAAGAAGTACGCTCGTTCTCGCAAAAGCATGCTGAACCAGCAACATTTGCTGATTTCCGTGTGAGCGCAATGGAAAAAGCTGCTGCGCTTGACTTACCAAAACCAGACAGAACGAACATTAGCAAGTGGAACTTCATTGATTTCCCTAACCACACAGTAGAAAGTGCTCCATTCAATTCATTGGAAGAGCTGCCTGTAGAAGTGAAATCAGTAGTTGATATTGAAACACAAGAAAACCTGTATATCCAACGCAACAATACACCAGCGTTCATTAAAGTTTCAGAAGAACTGAAAAACAAAGGTGTAATCTTCACGGATATCCAAACAGCGGTTCGCGATCATAAAGATTTAGTTGAAAAATACTTTATGACGACAGCTGTAAAAGTGGATGAGCATAAATTAACGGCTTACCATGCAGCACTAGTAAACGGTGGTATTTTCGTATACGTACCACGCAACGTTGTAATTGAAGCACCTCTACAAGTTGTATTTTTAAATGACGATGCAGAAGCTTCATTATTTAACCACGTGTTAGTAGTAGCGGAAGAGTCTTCGGCTGTTACTTATGTTGAAACTTATATTTCTACATTTGATGAAGCACATGGTCAAGTAAACGTTGTAACTGAAGTAATCGCAAAAGATAATGCACAAGTAACATTCGGTGCAGTCGACAACTTGGCTCATGGCTATACTTCTTATGTAAACCGCCGTGGACATGCTGAGCGCGATGCAAAAATTGACTGGGCATTAGGTTTAATGACGAACTCAGATACAATTTATGAAAATACTACAAACCTAGTTGGCGACAACTCTACTTCAGATTTCAAAATGGTAACTGTAGGTAGTGGAGATCAAAAACTTAACTTCACAACATTAATCCGTCAATGGGGTAAAAATTCCGACGGTCAAATTTTAAAACACGGTGTAATGAAAGATTCTGCACAGTCAATCTTTAACGGAATCGGTCATATTATGCATGGTGGTACAAAAGCAAATGCAGAACAAGAGTCTCGTGTATTGATGCTTTCAGAAGGTGCACGCGGTGACGCTAACCCGATTTTATTAATTGATGAAGATGATGTAACAGCAGGACACGCGGCATCTGTTGGACGTGTTGACCCAACTCAACTGTACTACTTAATGAGTCGTGGTATTTCTAAAGCAGAAGCAGAGCGCCTTGTAATTCATGGATTCCTTGCGCCAGTTGTTGCTAAATTGCCAATCGAAGGCGTTAAAAAGCAGCTGACGGAGGTTATCGAAAGGAAAGTTCGATAATGATACCTAACGATATTAAAAGTTATTTTCCAATTCTAAATCAGGAAGTCAATGGACATCCTTTAGTTTATTTGGATAGTGCGGCCACATCTCAAAAGCCGATTCAAGTTATTGAAGCAATCTCAAATTACTATAATTTAGATAACTCAAACGTTCACCGTGGTGTTCATACACTTGGTAACCGTGCTACGGATTCCTATGAAGGTGCTCGTGAAAAAGTTCGTAAATTCATTAATGCTAGTTCAACACAAGAAGTAATTTTCACTCGTGGTACAACGACAGCACTTAATACAGTTGCTGCAGGCTATGGTCGCCAAAATGTACAAGAAGGTGATGAAATTGTCATTACGTACATGGAACACCATTCAAACATTATTCCTTGGCAGCAGCTTGCAAAAGAAAAAGGCGCGGTATTGAAATATATCGACCTTGAAGCAGACGGTACAATTTCACTGGAAAAAGTACGTGAAACAATTACGCCACAAACGAAAATTGTTTCTATGATGTATGTTTCAAACGTATTAGGTACGATCAACCCGATTAAAGAAGTTGCACAGATTGCCCATGAAAATGGTGCGGTAGTTGTTGCTGATTTAGCTCAGGCAGCACCGCATCTGAAGGTAGACGTTCAAGATCTGGATGTAGACTTTGCAGCATTTTCAGGACATAAAATGTGTGCACCAACTGGAATTGGGGTACTATATGGTAAAAAGGCGCTTCTTGAAGAAATGGAACCAGTAGAGTTTGGCGGAGAAATGATTGATTTCGTAGGTTTATATGAATCAACATGGAAAGAGTTGCCGTGGAAATTCGAGGGTGGTACGCCGATTATTGCAAGTGCAATTGGCTTAGGTGCCGCAATCGACTTTTTAGAGGAAATCGGATTAGACAATATTGCAGCCCACGAACATAAGTTGGCTGGTTATGCAATGGATCAATTGGAAACGATTGATGGTCTTCAGATTTTCGGTCCACGTGACCCGATGAAACGATGCGGACTTGTTACATTCAACCTAGATGACGTGCATCCACATGATGTAGCGACAGTATTGGATATGAGTGGAATCGCAGTTCGCGCAGGACATCATTGCGCCCAACCTTTAATGAAATGGCTTCAAGTAACAGCAACAGCACGAGCAAGCTTCTACATGTACAATGATGAAGAAGATGTGGATCGTCTAGTTGCAGGATTGCGCTCAGCGAAGGAGTATTTTGGCGATGTCTTTTAATAATTTAGATCAACTTTATCGTTCCGTAATTATGGACCACTATAAAAACCCTCGTAACAAAGGGGCTCTTGAAGAAAACAGTGTGACAATCGATATGAATAACCCTACTTGCGGTGACCGTATCCATTTAACATTGAAGCTAAACGATGGGGTCGTAGAAGATGCGAAGTTTGATGGAGAAGGCTGTTCTATCTCCATGTCTTCAGCCTCAATGATGACTCAAATTGTCAAAGGCAAAAAATTGGACGAAGCTTTGGAACTGGCAGATATTTTCTCGAAAATGATGCTGGGCGAAGATTTTGACGATGAAAAGTACGACCTTGGGGATGTTGAAGCACTGCAAGGTGTAGCTAAATTCCCGGCCCGTATTAAATGCGCTACATTAGCTTGGAAAGCGATGGAAAAAGGCGTAAACAACGAAAAGAAATAAACAGTAGTAAGGCTAAAGTGTGTTTATGCACATTTTAGCACTTCTCAATAGATGAACGGAGGAGACAACATGGCTAAAAAAATGCCTGAAATCGGCGATTACAAGTATGGCTTCCATGACAAGGACGTATCTATTTTCCGTTCTGAACGTGGACTTACAGCAGATATCGTTCGTGAAATCTCAAGTATGAAGGAAGAGCCACAGTGGATGCTTGACTACCGCTTAAAAGCTCTTGAAAAATTCTATGAAATGCCAATGCCTCAATGGGGCGGTGACCTAGCGTCATTAAACTTCGATGAAATTACGTATTACGTAAAACCATCTGAAGCAACAGAACGTTCTTGGGATGAAGTACCTGAAGAAATCAAAGCAACATTCGATAAATTAGGTATTCCTGAAGCTGAACAAAAATATCTAGCAGGTGTATCTGCTCAGTATGAATCTGAAGTAGTTTACCACAACATGAAACAAGACCTTACTGACTTAGGTATTGTGTTCAAAGATACTGACTCGGCATTAAAAGAAAACGAAGAAATCTTCAAAAAACACTGGGGTACAGTAATCCCTTATACAGATAACAAATTCGCAGCATTAAACTCTGCAGTTTGGTCTGGTGGTTCATTTATTTATATGCCTAAAGGCGTTAAATTAGACACACCATTACAAGCATACTTCCGTATTAACTCTGAAAACATGGGTCAATTCGAACGTACGCTAATCATCGTAGACGAAGATGCATCAGTACACTACGTAGAAGGTTGTACAGCACCAGTTTACACAACAAACTCTCTACACTCGGCTGTAGTTGAAATCATCGTTAAAAAGAACGCTTACTGCCGTTACACAACGATTCAAAACTGGGCGAACAACGTTTATAACCTTGTTACAAAACGTACAGTTGTTGAAGAAAACGGTACAATGGAATGGATCGACGGTAACATCGGTTCAAAATTAACAATGAAATACCCTGCTTGTATCCTTAAAGGTGAAGGCGCACGTGGTATGACATTATCAATTGCCATTGCAGGTAAAGGTCAACACCAACACGCTGGTGCGAAAATGATTCACTTAGCACCAAACACATCTTCAACAATCGTTTCAAAATCGATTGCTAAACAAGGTGGTAAAGTTACGTATCTTGGTCAAGTAAGATTCGGTAAAAATGCTAAAGGTGCACGTTCGAACATCGAGTGTGACACATTAATCATGGATAACGAATCTACTTCTGATACAATTCCTTACAACGAAATCTTAAATGATAACGTTTCTTTAGAGCACGAAGCGAAAGTTTCTAAAGTATCTGAAGAGCAATTGTTCTACTTAATGAGCCGTGGTGTTTCTGAAGAAGAAGCGACAGAAATGATCGTAATGGGCTTCATCGAGCCATTCACAAAAGAATTACCAATGGAATATGCAGTAGAAATGAACCGTCTAATCAAATTCGAGATGGAAGGTTCTATCGGATAATTTCTATCCAGGCACCTGTCTCCGATTTATCGGAGACAGATTTTTTTTATTGCTGGATGTCTCTTGAATATTTACTTTGACTAAAATCTCTCTTAGTATGACTAAAAAATGCCGAAGTTGGCCAAATAGCAAGTAGCGTTGACTAAATTGCTAAATAAGATGACTAAAATGATAAATAACTTGACTAAAATTATTTGCCGGGCGTCCCATACCTCAAATGCAAACCTGTTAATTTAGCAAAATTGTGTTTAATTCGTGAAGAAATAAACAACTTTATTAGAAAGATTTAAGAAAGCGCAGAGTATCCATTTACAATAATTGTATTAGATGGAATAATGGATTTAGATATATACATAAAGGAGCGACAAAATGGAAAACTTATTTTGGCCAGTAGTTTTAGGGGTTCCGGGTGCTGTAGTTGTAGTTGCGGTAGCACTCACTTTTTGGGCTTTAGGGGAAAAGAAGAACGGTAAGATGATGAAAAATGAAGAACATGAAGGTATTATTAAATAATATTAAAATGGCTTCAAACGACTGCTTATGCGTTTGAAGCTTTTTTCTATTTTAAGTTGGAAACAAAGTTTTCGATTTCCTGTTGTGTTTTACGGTCTTTGCTGACGAAACGACCAAGTTCCTTGCCATTTTCATAGGCTAGAAAGCTCGGAATACCAATAATGCCTAAATCAATACATAAGTCTAGAAACTTATCACGGTCAACTTTAACGAATGTATATTCGGGAAATTTTTCAACGACTTCCGGCATAAACGGATCAATAAAACGGCAATCTCCACACCAGTCGGCTGTAAATTCGAAAATAACGGCTGAACTGCTTTTAAATTGCTCAAATTCCTCTGTTGATTGTAAAATATGCATAAACTTGTCCTCCTTTTTTCTATTATTATGATAGGAAATGTAGCTTTTTGCAATGAATGACCATTGAAAAGGGTAAGGTATTATACAATGCTAGAGAGGTGAAGAACGATGATTTCAATCGGCTTAACTGGTTGGGGAGATCACCCGGAAGTATATAGTGAAGTTACAGCAGCAAAAGATAAATTATTTGATTATAGCGGGCATTTTCCTGTCGTAGAATTAGATACGTCCTTTTATGCAATACCATCACCGGCAAACGTTGAGAAATGGTGCAAAGAAACACCGGATAGCTTCCAGTTTGTCGTGAAGGCATATCAGGGCATGACAGGTCATTTGCGCGAGGAACTGCCTTTTGAGACGAAAAATGATATGTTCAACGCATTCCGAAATTGTGCCGATACATTTAAAAAGCATGGTAAGCTTGCAATGGTCCTTGTTCAATTTCCTCCTTGGTTTGACTGCCAAGGAAAAAACGTTCAATATATTCGATATATAAAGCAACAATTACAAGGTTATCCAATTGCCATTGAGTTTCGAAACCAAACTTGGTACAGCCCGCAAATGAAAGAGAAGACACTGAAGTTTTTGAAGGATCATGAACTGATTCATACGGTCTGTGATGAACCGCAGGCAGGAAACGGCTCTGTTCCTTTTGTTCCGATTGCTACCAGTGGGAAGGTACTTGTACGTATTCACGGGCGCAATGTACATGGCTGGCGAAATATAGGGCATGGGGAGAACTGGCGCAAAGTTCGGTTTTTATATGATTATAATGAAGAAGAATTGCAGAAACTTGCAGAGGAAGTAAAATTTTTGGCACGCCAGTCAAAACATGTTTTCGTCTTATTTAATAATAATTCGGGAGGACATGCAGCAAAAAATGCAAAGCGAATGCAGCAGATTCTTGATCTTGAATTTGATGGTTTAGCGCCAAAGCAATTAGGTCTTTTTGAAGAATAATGTAGAGCGAGGTGGCAATGCAAAAGTGCGAGAAGTAATTCATATATTCCATACAAATGATTTGCATAGTCATTTTACGTACTGGAAGCGCAGTCAGTCGTTTATTCAAATACAACGTCAAATACTGGCCGGAAAAGGTGAAACTAGCTTCTTGGTTGATTTAGGAGATCATTTGGACCGTTCCAATTTATATACAGAGGCAACCCTAGGCAAAGGGAATATCAAAATGCTGAATGATGCTGATTATGATGTAGTGACAATCGGAAACAATGAAGGCATAACGCTCTCCTATAATCTGCTTTATCAGCTATATGATGATGCAAAGTTCGAGGTAGTTGTTGCCAATCTATATTCACAATCAGAACAAAATCCCCAGTGGATGAAACCTTATACAATATTAACTACTCAGTACGGCACAAAAATCGCTGTAATAGCTGCAACTGCCCCGTTCGATCTGTTTTATAAGGAACTTGGCTGGGACGTTACAAACCCGCGCAAAGAGCTTGTGAAGCTGGCATTTGAATTAAAAAAACAGGCGGATATAATCGTTTGTTTATCTCATTTAGGCATTACCGAAGATGAATTGCTGGCACAGGAATGCCCGATCATCGATGTGATCTTCGGTTCACACACACATCATGTTTTTGAAAAAGGTAAAGTAGAAAATAATGTCCTTTTAACCGGAGGCGGAAAGTTTGGACAGTATACCGGTCAGTTAACGATGGAATTTGACCACGTGTCTCGTAAATTAGTAGAAAAATCAGATCAATTATATGAAAATGCTCTTTTACCGACTGTCGAAGAAGAAGAACAATGGTTGTCCAATCTACAAAAAGAAGCAAAGGCTATAATGGAAAAACCTATTTTCACTTTAACGAAACCATACAATAAAGAATGGTTTCACCGCTCCCAATTATCGGATTTATTTGCAGAATGTATGTATGATTATACAGAAGCGGATTGTATCATGTTCAATGCAGGAATCTTTGTTGAACCATTGCGTAAAGGGTTAATTTCTACATATGATATTCATAAAATTTTTCCCCATCCGATAAATATATGTGTTGTTCAAATAACAGGTAATGAATTAAAAGAAATTTTCACTCAATCGGAAAATGAAGAATGGCCGCGTCTTGAATTAAAAGGCCTTGGCTTTAGAGGTGTTATTTTCGGGAAAATCTTGAATTACGGTATTGAGATGACGAAGCAGCGAGAACTTTATATTAACGGAGAACTCATGGTGCCGGATCGAATTTACCGTTTAGCAACGCTGGATCTGTTTACATTCGGCTATTTTTTCCCAAGTTTTAAATATGCAAAAAAACAATATATGCTGCCGGAATTTATCCGGGATGTGTTTAAAAATTATTGTATGAAAAAGTTTCAATAAAATTTCCCAAAAGCCCCTTTCCAATTATATAATGAACGTAATAGTAGAATGGAGAAATTAGTATAGATGCGATTAATATCGATAAATGTTTTGAAAGAAGGTATGGCAGTCGGCAGAACGATCTGGAATGAAGCCGGACATCCGCTGCTTCATAAAAATGTCATTGTAACTAGCCGGATTATGGAAAGGCTGCGAGCACTAAATATTCATTATTTATACATTGATGATAAACTATCAGCCGGAATTGAAATTGAAGAAACGATTGAGCCGTTAAAAAGAATGGAAGCCGTTAAAAACATGGCGAAATCGTTCGAAAATGTAAAGAATGCGAAACGGAATCAGGCATCATATGTACTTGATCAACAGTCAAAAGTAATTGGCTTAATTGTCGATGATATTATGAATGCGATTATTAATAGCGAAGAAGTATTAATGGTGCTGACGGATGCTTATTTGTATGACAAATATATTTACCAGCATTCATTCCAAGTAGCCTTGTATTCAATCGCGATTGCTAAAGAAATGGGCTATTCATACGAAGACATACGATTAATTGGAATTGGGGCAATTTTACATGATGTGGGAAAGCTGCTTATTTCGCCGGATATATTATTAAAGCCGAGTAACTTAACGGATGAAGAGTATGAAGAGATGAAAAACCATGCCCGTTACGGGTTTGATTTATTACGCAATTTACATTCAGTATCATTGCTTGTAGCACATTGCGCGTTCCAGCATCATGAACGTATTGATGGGAGCGGATATCCGCGAGGTCTTGTTAACAATGAAATTCATCCGTTTGCAAAAATTATCGCTGTTGCGGATGTATTTGATGCGTTGACGTCCAATCGGATTTACCGAAAGAAAATGTTGCCGTCAGAAGCGATATCTATCATCAGTAGGGGTGACGGGAAGCAATTTGATGCAAAGGTAATGGAGGCTTTCCGACGGAGTGTCGTCCATTACGCAAATGGATCAATTGTCCTGCTGTCAGATGAACGACGGGGAATTGTATCAAAGCAAAATATTGTTGATGTGACACGTCCTTGGATTCGTATTTTCCAGGAAAACGGCAAAATGTTGGACGCTACATATGAAATATGTTTAAGTGATTACCCGACTGTCGAGATTAAAAAAGTCGATGTAGATTTTGAAGTAAATGTAGTATAGAAAAATCCTCCTGCTCATATTTTATGGGAAGGAGGATTTTTTTTGCGTTTTCGTAAAAGAAAGTGGAATTCCTATGGCAGAAGAAGGGGCAAAATGCATAATGCCGTAACGGTCGTTATCGTCAGTATTATCGGTATGGTTTGTTTTAGTATATATGTAATTAACGATAGATTAATGCCAACCTATTTACAGTACGCTGAAGTCCAAACATTCAAAGTAGCTTCATATGTGGTGAGTAAAGCAATTAATTCAAGGACATCAAGTGTGCTTGATGTAAATGATGTCATTGTCGATTTACCGACCCAATCAGACGATATGATTACGACAAAATTCAATACGGAAATCATTAACCAAGTACGGGCAGAAACAACAGCTTTAGTAAAAGAATATTTAGAGCAGGCCGAAAATGGAGATTTATCGCATTTGCCGAATTTGGAAAATGTAGAATATGACGTTGGAAAAATGGAAGCCGGGGACGGAATCGTGTTTTTCGTTCCGTTAGGGCAGGCTTTAAACCTTCCGATTATCGGGAATTTAGGGCCGAAAATACCGATTCGCTTTCATATTATTGGGAATGTAAGCAGCAATGTGGAATCAACAGTAAGTGAATTTGGTATAAACAATGCAATTGTAGAAGTGAATTTACTCATTGGCGTGAATGTCCAAATTATTGTGCCGTTTGCGAGTAAGTCAGCAGCAGTCGAACAGAAAATCCCGATAGCCATTGGTTTAGTAAGAGGAACAGTGCCGCATATTTATAGTGCAGGTGAAGGCGCACAGCCGTCTATCGAAGTACCAATCCCTTATGAATAGTAACTTAATTATGATAAATTCAAATTATAAGAATACTCTGTTGTTGGAAATTGGTTAATATGATACTCTGACATCAGAACATCGTAGCATTTGAGTGAGGGGAGTAAATGATATGACATCTTGTAAACCAACTAATCCTAGGGAAGAACACTTGCGTAAACCGGAGTGGCTAAAAATTAAGCTAAATACGAATGACGAATACAAAGCACTGAAAAAATTAATGCGGGACAATAATTTGCATACGGTATGTGAGGAAGCTCGCTGCCCGAATATTCACGAATGCTGGGGTGAGCGTCGTACAGCAACGATGATGATTTTAGGTTCTGTATGTACGCGTGCATGTCGTTTCTGTGCAGTTAAAACAGGTTTGCCTAATGAATTGGATTTGGCTGAACCAGAGCGCGTAGCAGATTCTGTTGCATTAATGAATTTAAAGCATGTTGTTATTACAATGGTAGCGCGTGATGACCTGAAAGACGGGGGCGCGGAAGTATTGGCAGAAACAGTACGTGCAATCCGACGTAAAAGCCCGTTAACTTCTGTTGAAGTACTACCATCCGATTTAAGCGGCCGTGAAGAAAGTTTACGCATTTTAATGGACGCTAAGCCGGACATTTTAAACCATAATATCGAAACAGTACGCAGTCTGACTCCACGTGTTCGGGCAAAAGCGACATACGACCGTTCACTGGAATTTTTACGCAAAGCAAAAGAAATGCAGCCGAATATTCCTACCAAATCATCTTTAATGATTGGTTTAGGAGAAACATTAGAAGAAATCTATGAAGTAATGGATGATCTGCGTGCAAACAATGTAGATATTATGACAATCGGCCAATATTTACAGCCGACAAAAAAACATTTGCCGGTAAAAAAATATTACTCTCCAATCGAGTTTGGAAAGTTGCGTAAAATCGCTATGGAAAAAGGCTTCAGCCATTGTGAGGCAGGTCCATTAGTGCGCAGTAGTTACCATGCAGATGAACAAGTGAATGCAGCAAAACAATCAAGTGTTACATTGTAGAAAATAGACGTTTAACTTATTTGTGCGGGCATCATACTACTCGCCGAAAGACGGACTATAGCTAATTTCACCATTTTTACCTACAAAATTTGTTGTGAATATTGCTTTCATGTTCAATATTCATTAACATGGAAATAGATAGGTGGTGTCTAGTTTGATTATTGCAGATGGGTATGCTTATGAAGTGATCGAAAATGTGCGGGAAGGTTTTCAAGAAGATGCTTTTATCGCACGATACTCAGATATTTTATCGAAATATGATTATATTGTAGGGGACTGGGGATACGGTCAACTACGTTTAAAAGGGTTTTTTGACGATAAAAATCAAAAATCTACGTTTGATACAAAAATTAGTACGATTCAAGACTATTTATACGAATATTGTAATTTTGGATGCGCCTATTTTATACTGCGAAAAACAGGCCGTGCACAAGAGCAAAAGAAAGAACAAATAGTTGCACAACAAACTGAGGCAGAAGAGCCGGTTGAATCAGCTGAATAACGTACAAAAGAGGAGGCGTCGTATAGCGCCCCCTCTTTTTTAGCTTAATAGTTCACGTAAATATTCACGTAAATCGACCGTCTCTTCTTCTGTACGGTTATATACATGCTCAAGATAACCCGGCTCCTCCACATCATCCGCTCCGATAATAGCGAAACGTCCGAACTGGATATCAAGAACAAGCACTTTTCCGAAAAAGCGACTACTTTGCAATATGGCTAAATCATAACGCTGAGTCTTTCCTGCAAAGCTGACGAAGCGCGTTTTTGTATCTTCTACATCATCATATAAGAAAAATCGTTCCATTTTGTTTTGTACCCCTTCCATCTCTATAGAATATGGTACTATATATAGGAAAACACTATCAACTTTTATTGATTGAATGGAGGCTTTATCTATGTACTTCGTAGATAGAAATAAAATTACAAACAACTTAGCACACTTGGACGAGTTACTGGCGATTTTTGAATCGACTGAGAATTGGTTGGCAGATGATATTCATAAGCTGGCATTACAACGTATCGGCCATAATGTAATGGAAGCGATGATGGATGTAGGGAACTTGGTGATTGACGGCTTTATTATGCGTGATCCTGGAAGCTACGAAGACATTATCGATATTTTCGTTGATGAAAAAGTAATTACAGAAGAGATGGATGCACCATTAAAAGCGGTTGTAGGGTTACGGAAAATGATCGTTCGTGAATTTATCGCTGTAGATAGTGAAGAAATTTTAAATGTATTATCAGCAAACTTAAATATACTAAAGCAATTCTCACCAAAAGTTCACGATTACTTAACGAATGAATTGGGACCGGTTTCAGCATTTTTACCAGAGGACCAGGCATAATGTTTCCATATAAAGCGTACTGCTTTGATTTGGATGGGACAATCTATCGGGGGAGTGAAGCGATCGACTCTGCCGTGAAATTTGTACGCCTACTGCAGGAGAACGGAATAGAGCCGTATTATTTAACGAACAATTCATCGAAAACCCGCGAAAGACTGCAGCAGGTTTTACAAGATATGGGTGTAGATGCACCGCTTGATCATATTTATTCAAGCTCACTTGCAACTGCAGCCTATGTAGCGAAGTTGAGTGCTAATAATAAAGTGAATGTTGTCGGTGAACTTGGCATTCGCACGGCTTTAATCGGGCAAGGATTAGAGATTACCGATGAGCAGAGCGATGTTCTTGTAATGGGGATTGACCGTCAGATCTCCTATGAGAAGCTTGTAAAAGCATGTAACTATGTTCAAAATGGGGCAAAACTTATTGGAACAAATGGGGATATTAAATTTCCAAATGAAACGGGTTTTACTCCCGGCAATGGGTCATTTGTTCAGTTAGTAGCAACTGTAGCCGGTGTGACACCGACCTTCGTAGGGAAACCGTCACCGGTCATGCTGCAGATCATTGCTGAAGAGCATCACTATGAAAAGAGTGAAATGGTCATGGTCGGGGACAACTATGATACCGATATTTTATGTGGTATAAATTTCGGCTGTGATACGATTCATGTCAATACGGGCGTTACTCCTACTGAAATCGTAAAAAAGCAAGCAAAGCTGCCAACATATTGTGTAGAAAATTTGATGGAACTTATCAAATAAAGAAAAAATCCGATGTGGGTCATTTACCACATCGGATTTTCTTCTATATATTTATAAATGCGCTTTGTCAGCTCTTCTGGAGTGTCCGCCTCAACGATATCTCCGTTCACAACGGCATAAAAGTTTTCGGCACATTTCGTACAGTAGCTTAGGCAGCCATATTCCAATACATCAATATCAGGATCTTGCTCCAGTTGTTCATATGTTTGTTGCGCACCATTTGCTAAGTTGCTGATGCAAAATTCGACTAATGGATTTAACATGTTGTCACCTCACTATTAGCAATCCTACTTTTTTTTGCAGCGAACGTCAATTTCTCCGATTTAATATCTTTCACAACATGTTTGAATATACTTTAATTGAACCAAAATAGATAAAATAGGGTAATAAAAAACTTATGTGAATAAATTCACAAAATATCGTTTAATATATTGTGAAACTTATCACAAACAGTTATAATACTTATGGAAACTTTGAGAACACAATTTTGAGGCATGGAGCTTCTTAATTGATTACTTACAGATATGAGGGAATATGCTATGCAAAAGTTAGTATTATTGGGTGGCGGCTACGGAAATATGCGAATTTTACTTCGTCTATTACCAAGCTTACCAGCAGATGTAGAGATTACATTGGTAGACCGTACACCATTCCATAGTTTGAAAACAGAATTTTATGCACTTGCTGCGGGTACATCAACAGATAAGGAAGTTCGTGTTGCGTTCCCGGAACATGAACGATTAAAATGCGTTTACGGAGAAGTAGTACGCATCGACCGTGAAGATAAAAAAATTTACCTGGGTGACGGCGGGGAGCTTTCTTATGATCAGCTTGTTATTGGCTTAGGCTGTATTGATAAGTATCATGGAGTGCCGGGTGCCGATGAATTCACATATAGTATTCAAACAATCGCCAAATCACGTAGAACATTTGAAAAAGTATGCGGATTGGCTCCAGGTTCGACTGTTGCCATTATTGGTGCAGGTCTGTCAGGAATCGAGCTTGCAAGTGAATTGCGTGAAAGTCGTTCGGATTTAAAAATTAAATTATTTGACCGCTCACACCGTATTTTACGTGATTTCCCGGAAAAGCTAAGTGAGTATATTAAGTCTTGGTTTATTAAACACAACGTAGATGTAATTGCGGAATCGAATATTACTCGCGTTGAAGAAGGTCGTTTATACAATCACGATGAAGTAATTGAAGCGGATGTAATCGTATGGACAGCTGGTGTACAGCCTGTGAAAATCGTTCGTGAACTGGATGTTGAAAAGGATAAATTCAATCGTCCGATCATTACGGATCATTATCATGTAGTTGGGGATGAAAACGTATTTGTAGTTGGAGACTGTGCTTCTTCACATCTACCTCCAACAGCGCAATTGGCAGAAGAACAAGGCGAACGTATCGTGAAAGTTCTAAAAATGCGCTGGAAAGGCGAGCCACTTCCAGAAAAGCTTTCAGAGATCAAAATGAAAGGCTTTATGGGCTCCCTTGGTAAAAAGCAAGGTTTCGTTCATCTGGCTGATACAACGGTAACAGGACGCATTGCACGCCTTATGAAGTCGGGTCTGCTTTGGTACTATAAAAAGCAAAACGAAAACTAAAATTGGGTGTCCAAGCAATGGAAGCAATTTGACTTTAAACAAAAAAATTCAATTTCCTCGAGGAGAAAATTGAATTTTTTGTTTATGTTATAATTTACTCTTCAGTTGGTACGAAGCCCGCTGATTCAAGCGCTGTAAAAACAGGCTTAATCTGCACATAGCCTTCACCAACCACTTCATCATTGACTAGCACTAAAGGGTAGAAAAATTCATCTTCTTGAATACGGTTTGCGTAATCTTGATCACGTTCATTATCAATTACACCTTCAATATCGATATAGCGGATCGTAAACGGCTGTTCCGGATATTTTCGTGAAATTGCAGCTTGGAGCCATTCGTATGTATCTTTGGAAGATGGTGCATTTACACAGCTGGCACAGATGATGTCAGCGCCGAATACTTCTATAACTGGATGAGATTGTGACATAGGAATTCCAACCTTTCGTTATTCAATAATGGATTTTTTTGCTCCTTCACATTATAATGATTTTAATGAAGGGAGTCGAGCAAAATGACAGAAACAGAACAATATGCACAAGTACAAGAAGTTTTAGATAAATTACGTCCGTTCTTATTACGAGACGGCGGGGACTGTGAATTGGTAGATATTGAAGATGGTATCGTGAAATTGCGTTTACTAGGCGCATGCGGTAGCTGCCCAAGTTCTACAATCACATTAAAAGCAGGTATCGAACGTGCACTTTTAGAAGAAGTGCCAGGTATCCTTGAAGTAGAACAAGTTTTCTAATTTAAATCAAAAGAGCTGCCAAGAAAGTTATTGCTTCCTTGGCAGCTCTCTTTTATAGGGCGACTTTACCGCGCGCTTCACGAACTAATTCCCATTGCTCTTTAGCCATACTAACAAGTTTGGCTTCACCGCCTACACGCTGGCTTTCAATTACACGTGAAAAGAAACGTGTTGCATTTTCATAATCTCCGATGCGACGAGACAGTTCAGCAACCATGTATACAATCCGTACATCCGACATCGATGTACCTGCATAATCTTCCGTAGAATAGCTTTCCATGTAATGATCACGGGCCAACTTTAAAAAGCGCTGTTCCTGTATATCATTTTTTATTGACCGATATAACCATGCGAGGCGCAATGCCAAGCCGGAAGTAATGACAAATTTTTCTTTTTTGATCGTTGCACAAAACAACGCGAGCTTATAGGTTTGAATTGCTTCGAAAACAGTACGCTCTTTACTGAAACTGTGCGGTACCCAATGACTGCAAATTTTTTCATTGATTTGTTCTTGCACACCTGGAGCAAAATATTTACTGAAGTCTTCAGTAAATGAAAACCCGCAATGCTGACAGACAAAAACATTATAATATAATGCATTTACGTTATTGTCTGTATAGACCGGCTGAAAATCGGATGCTGTATGTTCAATTTTTATGGATTTGGTACGAACTTTAAGTGTTGAAAAACTTTTCTTGCAATGAATACAGTTCACTGTCTTTTCGTAATATGGGGAAATTTCCATAAAGTTTCATACCTTTCGTTTAAATATGTTCCCTTATTATAGCAAGGAAATTTAAATAAGTGTGAGTAATTTACTGAATTTGTGTGATTTTTTTAGGTATTTTATCCTTATCCCTTTTTAGGTAACACAGGAATATAATCAGGTAGAGCAGTTTTGTTGTCAGATAGCTTTTACAATTGTTATGATTAATAAAAGAAAGTAGGTGACTGGAATGGCAAGTGAAAAACAAGTAATCATTTTAACAGAAGCGGCCTCATTTCAAGTCAAAGAAATGATGGTTCATAACGAAGAAGAAAATGCGAGCCTGCGTGTAGCAGTAAAAGGCGGAGGTTGCAGTGGTCTTTCATATGGTATGGCATTTGAACAAACAATTAATGACGATGACTTTGTTGACAACCAACACGGCATTCAAATTATCGTATCAGAAGAAGATGCGGGCATTTTACAAGGAACAAAAATTGATTTTAAACAATCATTAATGGGCGGCGGTTTCACAATCGACAACCCGAACGCACTTGCTTCATGCGGATGCGGCACAAGCTTTAAAGCAGCAGCACGTCCGGCAGTAGAACAACCATGTGAATAATGGATTGTGAATAACGAGTCTCTTTGATTTGTGATGTTAATAACATTACAAATCAAAGAGGCTTTTTTTAGTGTGAAAAACAAAATAAACAACTGAAAGAGTAAATTCTGTAAAAATATGTTGGATTAAGTAAAAAGTTGGGGTAAAATGACATTCGGGAATTAAAACTAGTACTTTTATCTATATTTTGTAGTTGTGGGGAAGTTATTTATACTCTATTCTATCGTGAGTAATAGTTCATTAACTCTATAATTATATAGGTTAATTAGTTTCAGTAACCAAATATATGAATACAAGGGGTGTATAATAATGAAAAAACAATCTAAATCCAGGTCTAAATCTAACTCTTCCATTAAATCAAAGTTAATTGTTATTTCTATTTTACTTTTGATTGTGCCGATGATTGTAATTGGAATGACAAGTTACCAGAAAAGCTCTACCAGCTTAGAGAAATTAGGTAAAACAAACTTGCAAAACAGTGTTGAATTTACACTTGCTACAATAGATGCTTATAATACGGAAGTTGAAAAAGGGAATATTCCACTTGAAAGTGCTCAAGAGAAAGTAAAGGAGATTATTTTAGGCGAAAAGAATGGGGATGGCGTTCGACCTATAAACTCTTCAATCGATCTTGGGGAAAACGGCTATATGATTGTTTATAGTCAAGATGGAACCCGTATAGCGCATCCATCTAAAGAGGGTGCGAGTGCATGGGATGATGTGGATGAAAACGGTGTGAAATTCGCTCAAGAGATGATTAAAATAGCAAATAATGGCGGTGGGTTTACTTTTTATAATTCCGCATTGCCAAATAATAAAGAGCAAATTGAGGAGAAGGTTTCCTATTCAAAAGTAGATCCAAACTGGGACTGGGTAGTAACTGCCAGTACCTATATGATGGATTTTAATCAGCCTGCTACAGAGTTGTTGACAATTATTCTTGTTGTTATGGGGATTTCAATTATTCTAGGGGTAATCATTATTTGGTTCTACACTAATTTAATTACTAAGCCAATCATTAAAGTTACTGAACAGATGGGGTATTTGGCCAATGGTGATTTAACGAAAGAACTGCTGTTAGTTAAATCAAAAGACGAAATAGGCAAATTGGCGGATGCCATCAATCTATTACATAAAAATCTTAAAAATTCGATGAAAAAAGTTGCCGATACTTCAGAGTTATTAACGAGCCAAAGTGAAGAACTATCACAATCGGCCGATGAAGTAAGGTTGGGATCGGAGCAAGTGGCATCTACTATGCAAGAATTGGCTGCAGGTTCGGAAACACAGGCTCATAATGCGAGTGAACTGGCATCGGTGATGAATACATTTGTTGAAAGAGTCCATGATGCGAATGAGAATGGGTTACGGATAGAAGAGAATTCAAAAGACGTCTTAAGTATGACCAATGACGGATCTGAACTAATGAAAAAATCAATTCAGCAGATGGAAAAAATCCATGCCATTGTAAATGAATCAGTAAAAAAGGTTGCCGGATTAGATAAGCAGTCACAGGAAATATCCAATTTAGTG
Source organism: Solibacillus sp. FSL R5-0691 (assembly GCF_037974225.1). Taxonomy (GTDB): domain Bacteria; phylum Bacillota; class Bacilli; order Bacillales_A; family Planococcaceae; genus Solibacillus. The sequence goes on along the minus strand of NZ_CP150231.1, from coordinate 2,633,480 downwards.
ACGGTCATTAAAGATGTAGCCGATCAGACGAATCTCCTTGCTTTAAATGCTGCAATTGAAGCTGCAAGAGCTGGAGAACACGGTAAAGGATTTGCTGTAGTTGCTGATGAGGTAAGGAAGCTGGCTGAGCAAGTATCTAATTCTGTAACAGATATTACGGGGATTGTGGACAATATTCAAAAGGAAACTTTTTTTGTTTCTGACTCACTGCAAACGGGCTATAAAGAAGTCGAGCAAGGAAAAATCCAAATTGAATCAACAGGTGAAACTTTCGAAGGGATTAGTAGTGCTGTAAAAGAAATGGTAAATAGTATTACAACGATCGGCCAAAACTTATCGGAAATTACAGCCAGTACACAAGTGATGAATGGGTCCGTTGAAGAAGTTGCATCGGTCTCCGAGGAATCCGCTGCCGGCATCGAACAAACAGCAGCATCTGTTCAACAAACGAGCAGTATTATGGAGGAAGTAGCAGGCAGTTCGAAACATCTTGCCGATTTGGCGGAAGAACTCAATGCATTAGTTGGTGAGTTTAAACTTTAATTAATTTAGGCAGCTTGACTGCACTGTGAATAAAATATAACTAATGTTGAAACCTTTAGCGGTGTACTGCCGTTAAAGGTTTTTATATAAAATCGACCTTTTCGTAGAAAAAATAAATTATCTTAATTTTAAAACTTATATTTCCTATAAAATAACTATGTTTTATCGGTTGGTTTTGTATTATTATAAGGATTGAATTATTATAGATTTATTACCATACTGCTAGGGGGCTTTTTAAATGAGTGTTTTAGAGTTACTGGATAAGTTAGATCAAATCGAAATTTTATATGAGCCAATCTATAGTGCAGATGGTCATCGCATTGTGGCTTATGAAGCGATAGGCCAAGTGGAAAGTGAAAATGAAAATGAACCGATCAATATTGAGCAATTTACATATGAAAAAGACGTACCAGCAGATATTAGAGCAGAAATTGAGCAAATTTTTGTTCGCCGATCATTGCAAAATGTTGCTCATTTGATTGACGATGTTGGCTTGTATATTCCATGCAACCCCGAACTGCTTTTACTGGATTTTGGGGAAAGTTATTTTACGATGCTGAAAGAAACAGTTGCCGAATCGAACCTCCCAAACATTACCCTTGTCATGACGGAACATCTTTATGAAGGAGAGCTGAATCAGCTGCAGCATTTAATTCGCTATATTAAAACATATGGCATCAAAATTGCTTTGGCAGATGTCGGTCCGCAAACCCAGCTTGAAAATATTTTACTGCTTGAACCGGCTATCCTTAAAATCAACGTCGCCCAGTTGAACTATAATTTATGGGGAGCGCAAAACCATGCGTTTTCAACAATTCGAACACTTGCCGTAAAGATGGGGACGCAATTATTAGTCGAAAATATTGAAACAGTGTACCAATTACAGCACGGATGGAAAAACGGTACCCGTTATTTTAAAGGACCTTATTTGCAACTGCCGCATAAAGAGCTGCAAGTACGCGATGCTTTAAAAGAACGCTTTCGCAAAGATTGTGAACAGTTTATTGCAACGGAAAAGAAACTCCTTCTTCAAAAGTATGAAGAAATGAAACGTCTTGAACGGACGATTTGTTCAACAGTTGAGCAAATCAATCCATCCACTTCACAGATTGATAAAATGATGCAGCTGGCAAATGCTTTGGAAAAATGTGCATTTCGTATTTATATTTGTGACAGCAATGGTTTCCAGACATCCCCGAATATCCGCTGGAACGAGGGGAAATGGGAAAAGCAAGAAGAGATCATCGGCAAAAACTGGAGCTGGCGACCATACTTCCTGTTGAACATTATTAAAATGACAAAAGACAATAAAGGCGAGTTGTCTTCCGTTTACAGTGACATTGAAACAGGCGAATTGACACGTACGTATTCAATGGCTATTTCAAACGAAGAGTTTTTGTTTATCGATATTAAATACGATTATTTATATGAACATAACATTGTAAATTGACGAAACGATTAATATCCATATGTTTGAAATCACGCAGGAAAAACGCTACTATTATGTTAGTATTTCAGTAAATTACCGTTTGCTGGCGCTCTATAAAAATGGCAAATAGATTTATAGCGCCGGTTCATTAAAATGAAGGGGTTTGATTGAATGAAAAGACCGACTATTTTAGTATTAGGCGCAGGGTATGGAGGATTAACAACAATTGTAAATCTCCAAAAATTAATCAATACAAATGAAGCAGAAATTATTTTAGTGAACAAAAACGACTATCATTATGAAACAACATGGCTGCATGAAGTAGGGGCTGGTACGATTTCTCCGGATAAAGCCCGTTATCCGATTTCAAAAGTTATTAATCACAATGTAACGTTCGTCATTGCGAATGTAGAAAACATTGATGCCAATACAAAGAAAGTAGAAACATCAGCTGGTGAGTTCTCGTACGATTATTTAGTGATCGGCTTAGGTTTCGAAGGGGAAACATTCGGCATTCCTGGTCTGAAGGAACACGCATTATCATTGACGAATATTAATACTGCACGTCAGGTCCGTGAGCATATTGAATATCAGTTTGCTTCCTGGACATTGGATGAAGTGAAAGACGACAGTAAACTTACGATTGTCGTAGGCGGTGCCGGCTTTACAGGCATAGAATTTTTAGGAGAGCTCGGTAACCGAATTCCTGAGCTTTGCAGAGAATTTGATATTCCTCAAGAAAAAGTGCGTCTTCTTTGTGTAGAAGCAGCACCGACTGTATTACCTGGTTTTGATCCGGAGTTGGTCGATTATGCGCAGGAACAGCTGCGTAAAAAGGGTGTGGAATTTTCTATCGGCACACCGATTGTGGAAGCGACAGCAGAAGGTGTGAACATTAAAAAAGATGAAGAAAACACGGAATTCATTAAAGCAGGTACTGTTGTATGGGCAGCGGGAGTCCGAGGAAATGCATTAATCGAGTCTTCCGGTATTGAATCGAACCGCGCACGTATTGCGGTCCGTGAAGATATGCGCGCACCAGGCTTTGACGATGTCTTTGTCGTAGGGGACTGTGCATTTTTACTGAATGCGGAAGCAGGCAGACCTTATCCGCCAACAGCTCAGATTGCGATGCAGCAAGGTGAAATCATCGCCAAAAATATTAAGCATTTAATGAATGATGAGCCGACGGAAGTGTTTGCTTACGATGATAAAGGTGCTGTTTGTTCATTAGGTCAAGAAGATGCTATTGGAACAGCATTCGGCCGTAAATTTACCGGCAAGCCAGCATCGGCATTAAAGAAAGTCGTTGATGACCGCGCATTGTATTTAGTCGGCGGTGTCGGCTTAACATTGAAAAAAGGCAAATTCAAATTTATATAAACGAACTTCAAACTTGCAAACGAATGTGTAACGCTTCCTTTGCAAGTTTTTTTACACCGTATTAACGGGAAGCAACAATTAAGCAGTTTCTAATCAGTGGAGCATGAAGTCAAATACCATCACAGCAAAGGGGGAATGTTATTTATGAAAAAGGATCGAGGAAAAGTTTGGCTTGGAGTTGCCGCGATTGTTGAAAATTCAGCAGGGGAATGGCTGCTCGTGAAAAAAACATATGGGGGACTAAAAGGAGCATGGTCTTTACCGGCCGGATTTGTTCAGCCAGCTGAAACCGTTACAACGGCTGCTGTGCGTGAAGTGCTTGAAGAGACGGGGATTCTCTGTGAAGTAAAGGGACTTGTTGGTTTTCGTTCCGGCGTCATCCTGAATGATATTAGTGATAATATGGCGATTTTTTATTGTAAGCCGGTAGATGATAATCAGCCTTTTACATTGCAGGAAAGAGAAATCGGCGAAGCATGCTGGATGGCACCGAGTGAAATTATTCACCATGAACTGTCATCGGTTATGCTCAGAGAAATGGCTAACCAGCACGCAGCGCAACATATTCACCCGATTATTGAAGGAGTGAACCCGGGGGACGTGTTCGGCTATAGCGAATACCATCTGTTTTTCAAAAAATAAGCCATTTACTTTATGAAAGATTTCTTACAATATTAGTATTCTATACGTTATTTTGGATGTTGAATTGAAAGCACCCGTTATATCATGTAAAATTATGATAGATTAATGGGGGTATACATAACATGAATGATGTTTCGTTAGTACAAGTAATTATTTCCGTCGTATTATTTTTTGTCATGTTTTTCGGAATCGGCTTTTTATTGAATATGTTATTGCGGATGACATGGTTAATGGCTATTGTCTATCCGGTTGTCGTAATTTTTATCATCGATGAAGTAAGCTTTTTGGATTATTTTTTTAAGGCAGGGACAGCATTTCCGGCTTTAAGCGACAAAATTCAGGCATTACAGATTGTGGATATCGTTATCTTGGCTGGTGGCTTTGCCGGGGCAATCGTATCCGGCTTTGTTATGATAGCACTGCGAAAAGCAGGATATCGCATGTTTTAGTTTACTTCTGCAAGGTGTCTGCAACAGAATAAAGGGGGATGTTAAAAGCCGGTTTAGCCTTTAACATCCCCTTTTTTTATAACACTTGAATGGTGTACCATAAAGCTGCAAAAACAATTCCTGCCAATCCCCCGATGAACACTTCACTTTTTTTGTGACCTAATAATGTTTTTAAATCCTCGATTTTTTCTTGTTCATTCATTTCCGGCCAGCGTTTAATTTCATCAAAAAACAAGCGGAGATCGTGGCGCAGTTCGTTTAAAACGGCCGCGTGTTGTCCAGCCTGAAAGCGTACATGGCTTGCATCGTACATGACAATTCCGGCCAACATAGCTGCAACAGCAAAAGTCGGTGAATCAAATCCTGTCTCAATACCGACTGCAGTAGCAACACTTGTTACAGCTGCAGAGTGGGAACTTGGCATTCCGCCGGTAGATGTCAGCAAGCTCCAATCCACTTTTTTCGTTACAATAAAATGGATCGGTACTTTTAGGATCTGTGCAAAAACAATTGCAAAAACCCCAAGCCAAAGCGGCGTATTTTGTAGAAGTTCGATAATTACACCTACTTTCTCCTCATTGCTATAATTATATCATTTTCCCTATAATCGTTTGAATTTAAACTTGCAGAAAAATAAAAATTATTGGATGTTTCGATACCCGAATTAAAAGAATTTGTATATAATGAAACTATACTTTAGGAGGTTTTTAACTATGAATATTGAATCAACAGCAAAAACGTTTGAATCACAAACTTCTGAAACATTGATTATCGGAGTACAAAAACATCGTGAACAAATGAAAAACTGGTCAACGTTTACTGAATTTTATGGAGATGTTATTGACACATGGCTTCATGCAGGTGAAATTTCATCAGATACAAAAAAGATTACGAAATTACCGTATTCGGGCAACCATTCTTCACTTAAACGTATATACTTTGTCGGCCTAGGTGAACGCAAAAATATAACAGCGAACGAATTACGTGAAGTATTTGCAGCAGTAGGTAAAGAACTGAAAGCGGCAAAAGTAGGCGATGTGGCAGTTTGGGTAGAATCTTTTACAACAGATCAGCTGGAAGAATCGGAAGTGGCTTACTTAGCTGGTGAAGGTTTAAATTTAGGCTATTATTCAGTACAAAATTATAAAACTTCTTCAAATGAGCCGAACACGTATTTTGATCAAATTCAATTTGTTACAGAAGCGAACATGGAAGATGTGATCGGTAATTTCGAAGTAGGGAAAATTTATGCGGATGCGGTAAACGAAGCGCGTACATTAATCAACTTGCCTCCTAATTTACTGACAGCAAGTGATTTGGCGGATTACGCAACAGAGCTTGCGAATATTTATGGATTAGAAGTTGAAATTTTAAACAAAGCACAAATGGAAGAACTGGGTATGGGTGGTATTTTATCTGTCAATAAAGGTTCTGTAGAAGAGCCGCGTTTAATTACATTGAAGTATAAAGGGAAACCGGAATGGGAAGATGTAATCGGCTTTGTCGGAAAAGGTGTAACGTACGATACAGGCGGTTACTCATTAAAACCGCGTGAAGGCATGGTCGGCATGAAAGGCGATATGGGCGGAGCAGCTGCTGTTCTTGGTGCGATGCGCATTATCGGTGAAACTCGCCCGAAACAAAATGTTGTTGCCGTAATCGGATCTACAGACAATATGGTATCAGGTGAAGCATTCAAGCCGGATGATGTTATTACAATGTACAACGGCAAAACAGTTGAAGTATTAAATACAGATGCGGAAGGCCGTTTAGTATTGGCGGATGCTATGACTTATGCGAAGCAGCAAGGAGCAAACTATTTAATCGATGTAGCGACATTAACGGGTGGAGTAATCGTTGCGTTGGGCAAAGATAAAACAGGCGCTTTAACAAATAACGAAGAATTCTTTGAAGAGTTTATGGGTGCGGCACTTGAAACAGGTGAGTTCGTATGGCGTTTACCATTAACAGAAAGCGATAAAAAGCGTATCCGTAAATCGGAAGTGGCAGATTTAAACAACTCTCCGGGTCGTGACGGCCATATGATTTTCGGCGGTGGCTTCGTTGGAGAATTTGCGGAAGGAACTCCTTGGGTTCACCTTGATATTGCAGGGACTTCTGATGCGGATGCACCGCATGCATTAGGACCAAAAGGCGGTACAGGTGCCATGGTTCGTACTTTAGCAACACTGGTAGAATTACGCGATAACTAATTATTAAAGAGATGCTTTGCGAGGAAAAAACTTGCAAGGCATCTTTTTCATTTTTAGGCGGGTGACTAGCGGCTCTCATAATTATGAATACACTATTCATAAGGGAGGAGGACATGAACATGGTTAATCGCAATCGTTACTATAATCCAGGTTTTGGATTCGGATATCCGTTTGGGGTTCCTTTTTTAGGGAGCTTTTTAGGAGGGTTTTTAGGGGGGTCACTGAATAATAATCGATACGGACCATATCCGCCGTATTATCAACCGTATCCGCCTAATTACTACTATCCACCTTATTATCCGCGCTATCCGAGACGCTACTGGTAAGAATGCGGTAAGTAGTGAAGGAGAGGCTTGCTCGTCTCCTCATTGTTAGCTATGATGAGGAAAAGAAATATTACGAGTTTTGAGGGAACAAGATGATGAAAAATCCTTATTTGTATGGCTACTTACCATTCATTACAATTATATTATTTAGTTTTTCGTTCAGTATGTTAGCCATATCAGAATCGCTACAACTGCTTCATGCAATCGGTGTCTATAATGGGATGCGTGAATTTTTATCGGATCTGGAGCTGCGCTTTGTATTACTGATTGTATTTGTATTACTATTTTTCATGATTTTTTCAGCATTAAAGCTGATCGGGGAGACGATTCACGAGCTTGGAATGCTGTTCTTCTCAAAAGATAAAGAAGGGCAAACGATTCATGCTGCACGCGGTGGATATGTCATCTTCTTTTTTGGAGCATTTGCTTCAATAATTGGGAGCCAATCCTTACCGATCTTAGTCGGCATTTTTATTTTTACGATTTTTTGTTATTTCATTTACAACGTTTATAAAAAGAGTCAGTATATGTCCATTCCAGGTGTGATCGGATTAATCTTTTATGAAGTACTTACCTGGTTCCTGTTATTGGCTCTCGTGATCTATGCAGTTATTAAGCTGTACAACGGAATTCTTGCGAGCTTGCCGTTCGCATAGTATAAAAAAAGCTTGTTAGGATTTTAGCGGGGGAGGTGCGCTATTTAAAACTAACAAGCTTTTTTTATTCTGTTATCGCGTTAAATATTGCAAAATGAATTTTTGCGCGTTCGATCGCTTCCATTGAACGGGGCTGATCGTAGCCAATCCAAACGGCTGCCGTATAGTCATTCGTCAATCCGGCAACCCAATAATCTTTGAATTCGTTTGTCGTTCCGGTCTTGGCCCCGATATAGCCGGATGCGCTATAGAGGCCTCTCCCTGTTCCGGTAGCCACCGTTTCATTCAAAAGGCTGCGCATCGTTTTTGTAGTCGATGCAGACCATATTTCCTCCCGTTTGCGCGGCCAGCTAAAAATCGTTTCTCCATTTATATCAGTTACTTTACGAATGCTATGGGCAGGTACATAATAGCCGTCGACAAAACTGGAGTAAGCATCGGCCATTTCCAGTGAAGTCACCCCGTATGTTAACCCGCCCAGAGCTGCGGCAAATGTGCGGTCTTTTTCTATGATCGATTCAAAACCGAACCGGTTAATATAACGGAATGCTGTTTCAACCCCTATAGCATTAAACAGTCGTAAAGCACTTGTATTAACACTGTTTTTGAAAGCTGTTTCCACAGTTATATTGTTGTACCAGATTCGTCCATAATTATCAGGACAGAAATTTCCTACACAGTACGGCCCGCCATTTACGATTGAATAAGGTGTAGCGGATGTTTCTTCAAAGTAAGGGGCAAACACACTGATTGGCTTAAATGCAGAACCCGGCTGTCTCGGAGATTGAAAAGCACGGTGCAAATCATGCTTCCGATAATTTTTACCACCAAATATACTGATCACTTCACGTGTTTCATTATCAATAATCGTTGCACTTGCCTGTAAATCGGTCTTCGGTAAAATCCGGTTAATAGCCATTTCATCCTGTCGCTGTTTCTCAGGCTGCAGTGCTGTATATACATGAACACCTTGACGTAAAATGGCGTCCGTTTTTTTCTTCAGCTCCAGCTGTAGAAATTCCTTTTCCATCTTATCGGAAGTGTTGTCGATTTTTTCACGGTAACCTGTTTGTTCGGCAATAAGCCATTTCAGTTCTTCTAAAACGTATGTACTGTAGCTCGGATACTGCTGTGCTTTTTGTTTAATCGTCAATTGAATCGGTTCTTTTTTATACGTTATTGCTTCATCAGCTGTAATAACCCCATGCTCTGTCAGTTTATCGAGTAACCGTTCCTGCCTGCTTTTGGTATTATTAAAGTGCACGGACGGGTCGTATAATGAGGGATTGTTCGGAATCGCCGATATAAAAGCAATTTCGGGTATGGACAGTTTTGCCAAAGGACGATTGAAGTAATAAGTTGCCGCTGCTCCTATGCCATATACTTGATTGCTGAAATACATTTCATTTAAATACATCTCAAAGATTTCGTCTTTTGAATAAGTTTTCTCAATTTCGTAGGCGTAAAAAAGCTCCATCAGTTTCCGCTCATATGTTTTGTCCGTTGTTAAATAACGCATTCGGACAAGCTGTTGTGTAATAGTGGAACCGCCTTGCTGAATGGACTGCTCCGATTTATTTGCAATGAGGGCACGGGCGATTGCACTCACATCAAAGCCTATATGTTCATAAAAACTTTCATCTTCACTGAATATAAACAGCTGCTTAGCAATTTCAGGGACTTCATCCAGCGCAAGTGGCTGTGACCATTCAGTATATTCTTCACTGAAAATTTTGTTGTTTGCATCGTATAACGTAATGGGCGATGTGGAAGTTACTTCAGGGAGCTTGATCGACTGCTTGATTAATTGTTCATGCTGCTCCGCTTTCGCAAGTTCTTTCCAGGCCGCATTCCCGATTAGTAAAAGTAAAGGAATGCTACATAAAATGACAATGTAGCCGAAAAGTTGTTTCATGGATAATTGGCCCCCAAATAGGATATTCATTAAAATTGTCCAAACAAAAAACAACAAAATGAAAACGTTAGAAGCGTAATCATCTGTTGTTTTTTAAAGGATACCATATATACATTGAACATTTAAGCATGTTTTTTTAACATCTCGTCCATGTACTGCGTCGGAAGCTTTTTCAAGAAGGACATAATGACAAAGCCGATTAAAAATAGTAGGCCGGTCGTATAAAATACGGAATGAATTCCGCCAAAGCTTGCTACCACTCCGCCTAATACCGGTCCGATGATATTGCCAAGGAAACGGAAACTCTGGTTGTAGCCCATAATTTCGCCTTGCACTTCAACCGGTGCTTCACGGCGAATAAGAGCCGAAGTAATCGGAATGAGACCGCCGGATATAATACCGAACAAGAATCGTAAAATGATAAGCTGCCATAAATCTGTAACGAAAGCCTGTGGAATGATGAAAACGACGGCAAGGACTAACAAGTACGATAAAATTCGTTCATATCCATAATGGTCGGCCAATTTCCCCCAAAATCTCGCGAAACATATGTTACCTAGGCCGGCAGCACTAAAGGTAATACCGGCGAGCATAGCAACTTCCTGAGAAGGGGTCAGTTCAGATACGTAAAGGGACAGCAGTGGCTGAATACTAAAGTTCCCGATCTGAATAAGTGACGTTACGAACATTACATTTAAGATGAGGCGATGATGGAAAATAGCCCATATGACATTTCTCCGTGAATAAATCTCATTTTTAACTTTCCGAATAATGGCCGGCTCATGAATACCGAAAATAATAATAATCGCCGCAATTGTAATTGTGACTGCTGTAATGAGGAACGTGTACTGAAAACCAAAAGTATCCGCCATCAATCCGCCGATTACTGGACCGAATAATGTCCCACCAACACTGCCCATCTGCAATGTCCCGAGTGTTTTTCCTGCTACTTCTTTCGGAGTATGCTTACTTATGAACGCAATGGAAGTAGGGATAAAGCCGGTTACAACACCCATCGCAAGCCTGAGTACAAAGAATTGCTCGACATTTTGAACATAACCCATTAATAAGATACTTAACCCAACCCCGAAGCAGTTGATGATCATAATAGGCTTGTACCCATATTTGTCGGCAATTCGCCCCCAAATCGGTGACATTAAAAATGCTGTAATAAATGTTGCCGCAAAGATGATTCCGGCCCATGTCTGGACATAGCTATCTGTAAAGTCGCCGAGCGTATCAATATATAAAGACAAAAACGGCATGATCATCGTAACAGAAGCCGCAACAATAAAGTTTGCTATTAAAATGATGATGAAATTATGTCTCATATTTTTCTTCAATTTATCACTTTCTTCCTTTTTAATTATTTAGTATAACTTATTTCGGAATACGAAGGAAGTTCTTCACAAGATATTGGCTTAAAATATTAGAGTTATGGTAAACTTGGACTTGGTATTAAAGGGGAAGTTTGGTTTCTATACCTATACCCATCCATTCCACAATTTATTTAAAGGAGAGACAAAAATGTTTCCACAATTATCGAAAGAATTAAATCCAGGTGAAGTAATGGTAGAAATGAACACAACTATGGGTTCAATCAAAATTAAATTATTCCCGGAGCACGCACCAAAAACAGTTGAAAACTTTTTAGGGCATGCAAAATCAGGTTATTATAACGGTATTATTTTCCACCGTGTAATTCCAAACTTCATGGTACAAGGTGGCGACCCAACTGGTACTGGTATGGGCGGCGAGTCTATTTGGGGCGGTACATTCGAAGATGAGTGTGTACCTGAATTAATGAACATCCGTGGCGCATTATCAATGGCCAATGCGGGTCCTGGTACGAACGGATCTCAGTTCTTCATCGTTCAAGCACCTCAAGTTGAAGTATCTATGCTAAAACAAATGGAAGTGCGCGGCTGGTCTAAAGAAGAAGTGGAGTTTTACAAACAAAACGGCGGTACACCATGGTTAGACGGCAAGCATACAGTATTTGGCCAAGTAGTTGAAGGTATGGATGTTGTTGACAATATTGTTAAAGTTGACCGAAATATGCACGATAAGCCTAAAGAAGATGTTAAGATTGAGTCAATCACTGTAATTGACTAATTTTTAAAGGACGTGTGGGCAAGTGAACCAATTTTTAATGAATTTCTCTGGTGGCTTTTTGTATTTCCCGGAAGACAAGTCATTGTATCTTCCCGCTGCAATTGAATTCGCAATACTACTGATTATTGTTTTTTTTACATTCCGGTTCGTCCGCCGTATCGCTGCTCGTCAGGCTGCACAGGCTAAAATTTTAGAGGAACGCGCATTAAAAGAACGTGATGCTCGTATCGCTAAAGAAACCATTAAGGAAGAATAAAACAATAATCAAAAACATGTTATAGAAGTAGGGGCAGTCCGGAGTGATTATTCCGGCTGCCCCTTTTGTTTGATTATTCGAATGTAGCCATCGTTCGTTTTATGCGTTCAACCCCATCTTGCAATAGTTCAAATGGACAAGCAACATTGATGCGCAAGAAACCTCTTCCTGCTTCACCATATTTTGTCCCCGGATCTAACGCAACTTTTCCTACCGAAAGAAGGCGTGCCATCAGTTCCTTTTCTTCAATTCCTGTTTTGCGGTAGTCTATCCACATTAAGTATGTTGCATCAGGAAATTCTACATGGATACCTTCAATAGCATTCAATTCTTTTACGACATATTCCATATTGTTTTTCAAATAACTAAGAAGCTCGTCCAACCAAGGTGCTCCTTCTGTATAGACAGCTTTTACAGCAGTCGAAGCAAAAGTATTTAAACCTAAGTTGCCGTGTGCCTGTGTATTTTTCTCGATTGCTGTATATAATTTTCGGTCCGGTGCAACGATCATAGCAGCATGAATTCCGGCAATATTGAATGTTTTCGTTGGCGCAATACATGTAATAATTTTTGCCTCGTTTGCATTCGCTAATGTTAAGACAGGTGTATACGCTTTTTGAATTGAAATATCGGCATGAATTTCATCGGATAATAGATACACATCATATTGAATACATAGTGCAACTAACTGTTCCAATTCTTCGGGACTCCATACAATACCGATAGGATTATGCGGATTACATAAAACAAACAGTTTAATACCGGCGCGGAATATTTCTTCAAGCTTCTCAAAATCCATCGTATATTGCCCGTTTTGTTCGGTTAATTCACATGTCACGACTTCACGTTTCTGAGCCGCCGGTACGTTTGTGAATGGCGGGTATGCCGGTGTGGACATTCCGATTTTATCGCCAACCTCTGTAAAAGTTTCGATAATCGTCGCGATTGCCGGCACAACACCCGGCTGGAAAATAATCGTGTTTGGATCGATCGACCATTGATGGCGTGTATCATACCAGTGAACAATCGCATTTTTTACATCATTGTCGGCAAAAGTATAGCCGAAGATTGGATGCTCCAATCGAGCCTTTAACGCGTCTGTTAAAGCAGCAGGTGGAGGGAAGTCCATATCTGCTACCCACATCGGCAGTAATTCTGTTGTATCTTTCAAATTGTAAACGACATTCATCATATCCCATTTTACAGATGCGGAACTGCGACGCTCATGAACTTTATTAAAAATAGACATTTGAACCCTCTTTTCTTATGCTTTCTTTCAGATTATGGTATCATACTAACTATTATAAGAGGTAGTTAGGTGAATCAAATGGATAATATTGAAATGAATCAAAAATGTGTACATTTATTGGAGCAGTGGGATCCTTTTAACTACGGTTCCGAAAGTTATGCTACTGAAACGGCAGATGTTGTCGCTGCGCTTCAAAATATTGACGATCCAACAACATTGGCAAAAGTCATTCAAAGAGTTTACGAATACTCCTTTGAACAATGGATCCCTTTTGAGCAATGTGTTGCCATCGCATATAAATTAATTGCCGTAAAATTCGAAGCGAAGTGTATTATATAAAAATGCAGGCGACCTGTAGATTGAGGTCGCCCGCATTTTAATGTAACCCGTCGATTAAGTTAGAAACCGGTACTTCCAGAACAGTCGATAAAATTAAAATGGTTTGGGTTGAAGGAATTTGCTCACCGTTTTCGTAGGCTGTCAGTTTTTCCGTACTTACTTGTGTTCGTAATGAAAGCTCTTCAATTGATAAATTCTTTTCCGAACGTAAAGATTTTAACTGTTCCTGAAACTGCAATTTCATTTCCCATCTCCTCCCCGTATGTTTACTATCATATGAACAATAGCTTATTAGGTCCCTTAATTGTAAAAATAAAAAAACTTGCCCGAATTTCATATCGAACAAGTTTTTTAATTAACTAAAGAAAACTTTATTAATAAAGATAGCTGCAATTGAAAGTGGTGCTACATAGCGTACTATAAACAGCCAACAATTATAAACAACAGGTGATGCCTGCATTTCTTCACGAGAAATTTTCTTCGAATAATAATATCCCGCAAAAATAGATGTTAAAAAGGCACCGATCGGCATTAAAATCGCGCTCGTTACATAATCAACAAAGTCAAAAATGGAACGTTCAAAAATGGTGATATCCGATAAAATCCCGAACGATAAAGCACTAGGAATACCGATGATAAAAATCATTGCTGCCAATAACCAAGAGGCTTTCTTACGCTGCGCTGTTTTTTCCCGAATCCCTATGGAAACGACCACTTCCAACAATGCAATCGCTGAAGTAACTGTCGCAAACAACAGCAAGATGAAAAATACGAGCAATAAAAATCCGCCAAACGGCAATTGCTCAAAAACAGCTGGAATCATTATAAATACTAAGCCAGGCCCTTCTGTAGGAGAAAAGCCTAATGCGAATACGGCAGGGAAGATAACAAGACCCGCCAGTAGAGAAATCGCGATATTCATACTCGCTACATTAACTGCAGAAGTTACAATCTTCTCTTTTTTGGATAAATATGAGGCGTATGTAATCATCGCCGCAACTCCAATACTAAGAGAGAAGAATGCTTGGCCTAACGCCAACATTAACGTATCGCCGTTCATGTATGACCAGTCTGGTATGAACATGAACTTAACGCCTTCCATCGCACCATCCAATGTAATCGAACGGATAAACAATAAAATGAAAAACAAGAATAAAATCGGCATCATCCACTTACTTGCAGTTTCAATCCCGTTTTTTATCCCCGCTTGTACTATGAATAATGTTAAAAGCATGAAAGCAGCTTGTGCGATTAACACTTCCCAAGGGTTCGCAATAATATCAGAAAACAAAGTCCCGAAGTTAACACCTTGTCCCGTAAGTGAAAAACTAATTGCCCGTAGTATATAACTTAATATCCAACCACCTACAACACTATAGAAAGATAATATTAATCCGCATGCTACTAGGCCAATCCAGCCGATCATAAACCACGGTTTGTTTGGAGCCTGCTCTTTAAATGATGTAATCGGATCTTTTTGACCGCGTCGTCCAATCATAAATTCCGCAATTAATATCGGCAAGCCAATTAAAACTGTACATATAACAAATAAAATAATAAATACACTACCGCCATTCGTACCCGCCATATAGGGGAACTTCCAAATCGCGCCAAGACCGATTGCGCTTCCTGCTGCCGCAAGTATGAATCCTATCTTAGATGTAAATTGATCTCTAGATGACAAAACAAAACCTCCTCATATATATGCAAGTACTCATTTTACAGCACGAATCCCGTATTTAGCAAAAAGTTTTGTGAATTTATCGGAAGTGTAAATCGAAAGAGAGAAAATTTTCACATTTTTTTAACCGGACTCTTATTTAATGCCTTGAAAATGCTAGATTAAAGCGATTCTTTGTTACAGCCCGTCTCATATGTTATAATTTAACATGACATTTACGTATATACGAAAAGAAGGTAGGAACAAAGTATGGCAAAAAAAATTGAAGTGGGTGACGTGCTAACGGGTAAAGTGACAGGAATTCAACCATACGGAGCTTTTGTTGCTTTAGATGAATATACGCAGGGACTTGTGCATATTTCTGAAATCACATACGGTTTTGTAAAGGATGTAAGTGATTTTTTATCCGTCGGGGATGAAATACAAGTTAAAGTTCTGGATGTGGATACGGATCAAAAAAAAATAAGTTTATCAATACGCGAATTGCAGGAAGTACCGTTTCACCGAAAAAGGGACATGCCGCCTCGGCGAACTTTGCAAGATCGGGTTGATGAAGTGGATGCGGACGGCTTTCAAATTTTGAAGGAAAAGTTGAAAGATTGGATCGAACAATCTGGACACTAGGCAGGACATGCTCAATTAATTTCAAAATAAATTGAGCATGTTTTTTTATGGATGAATCTGGTCAGTTTTGAGCAAAATTTGTAAAAAAAGCGCTTTCTTCGTTTATTATCAACGGAAAAATTAAAAGTGTATAAAATGTGGCTAAATATTTAACAAACTCCGAATAAAGTATGTTACAATGTTGGCGGAAAGACCCAAATACATCAAAATTTAAAGAGGCGAATTATAAAATGGCTGAAAATTTGAACTTATTTACATCAACTCAAGAAGTAATTCATGAGGCATTAAATAAACTAGGCTATGATGAGGCAATGTATGAATTATTGAAAGAACCGGTTCGTATGTTGACTGTGCGTATTCCTGTAAAAATGGATGACGGTACAACAAAAGTATTTACTGGATACCGTGCACAGCATAATGATGCAGTAGGTCCAACAAAAGGTGGCGTACGTTTCCACCCAATGGTATCGGAAGAGGAAGTG
This sequence comes from Solibacillus sp. FSL R5-0691, assembly GCF_037974225.1. GTDB lineage: Bacteria > Bacillota > Bacilli > Bacillales_A > Planococcaceae > Solibacillus. Next base: position 2,617,178 of record NZ_CP150231.1, on the reverse strand, counting down.
AAAGCGCTTTCGATGTGGATGACGTTAAAATGCGGTATTGTTGATCTTCCATATGGTGGAGGTAAAGGTGGCGTTATTTGTGACCCGCGCGAAATGTCTATGGGCGAAATTGAACGATTAAGTCGTGGTTATGTTCGTGCAATCAGTCAAGTAGTTGGTCCAACAAAAGATATCCCGGCACCGGACGTATTTACAAATGCTCAAATTATGGCTTGGATGATGGATGAGTACAGCCGTATGGATGAATTTAACTCGCCAGGATTCATTACAGGTAAACCAATCGTTCTTGGCGGTTCACAAGGCCGAGATCGTGCAACAGCTGAAGGTGTTACAATTGTTATCGAAGAAGCTGCTAAAAAACGTAATATTGATATTAAAGGTGCACGAGTAGTTATTCAGGGCTTCGGTAACGCTGGTAGTTTCTTAGCGAAGTTTATGAGTGACTTAGGTGCAAAAGTTATTGGTATTTCAGATGCACACGGTGCGTTGCATGATCCGAACGGTTTGGATATTGATTACTTATTAGATCGCCGTGACTCGTTTGGAACAGTTACGACATTGTTTGAAAATACAATTTCAAACAAAGAGCTTTTAGAACTGGATTGCGATATTTTAGTGCCTGCTGCTATCGAAAATCAAATTACAGCAGACAACGCATATCAAATTAAAGCAAACATCGTTGTAGAAGCTGCGAACGGTCCGACAACTGCCGAAGCAACAAAGATTTTAACGGAGCGCGGTATTCTTCTAGTACCGGACGTTTTAGCTTCTGCTGGTGGTGTAACAGTGTCTTACTTTGAATGGGTTCAAAACAATATGGGTTATTATTGGACGGAAGAAGAAGTACGTGAAAAGTTATATTCAAAAATGACTGCTGCGTTTGAAAATGTCTACACAACAGCACAAAACCGCAATATTAACATGCGTTTAGCTGCTTATATGGTAGGTGTACGCCGCACTGCCGAGGCCTCTCGCTTCCGTGGATGGGTATAATCATTATATTATTAAGTCTCACTCCTATTATGGAGTGGGACTTTTTTGAAAAATAGGGGGAACCATTGATGAACGAATTTTCATTTTATAATCCAGTAAAGATTCATTTTGGTAAAGGCAGTATCGAACATTTACGAAAAGAACTTCCGCAATATGGCCAGAACATTTTAATTGTATATGGTGGAGGAAGTATTAAATCGAATGGTGTATACGATGACATTATGACCATCCTAAATGATTTGAATATGAACGTATTCGAACTATCTGGTGTCGAGCCAAACCCTCGTGTAGAAACAGCGCGTAAAGGGATTGAAATCTGTAAAGAAAATCAGGTTGATATCGTATTAGCAGTAGGTGGCGGTTCGGTAATTGACTGCTCTAAATTAATCGTTGCAGGTGCAAAGGTGGAAGCGGATGCTTGGGATATCGTAACAAGAAAAGTAATGGCAACAGAAGCATTACCATTGGCAACTGTTTTAACTTTAGCTGCAACAGCATCTGAAATGAACTCAGGTTCGGTTATTACGAACTTAGAAACAAAAGAGAAATATGGTTGGGGCAGCCCGGTAACTTTCCCGAAATTCTCGATTTTAGATCCATCTTATACTTATTCTGTACCGGCGAATCAAACGGTAAATGGTGTTGTTGATACAATGTCGCATATTTTTGAGCAATATTTCAACAATGCGACAAACACACCGATTACAGATGAAATGAGCGAGGGGATTTTACGTACGCTGATTGATGTTGCGCCGAAAGCATTGAAAGACCCGTCGAACTATGAGCATCGTGAAACATTAATGCTTGCAGGAACAATCGGCTTAAATGGATTCCTGGCATTAGGTTCACGCGGTGACTGGGCAACACATAATATTGAGCATGCAGTTTCAGCTTATTATGATATTGCACATGCAGGCGGTCTAGCTATCATATTCCCGAACTGGATGAAGCATAATTTACATGTGAATCCTTCCCGTTTCGCAAAAATAGCTGTCAATGTATTCAAAGTGGATCCGACAAACAAAACTGAGGAACAAGTTGCATTGGAAGGTATTGAGGCATTATCAGCATTCTGGACATCTCTTGGAGCTCCGAATCGTTTGGCTGATTACGATATTGATTCGACATACTTCGAACAAATGGTGGAACATTGTATGGTATATGGTCCATTCGGTAACTTCAACAAACTTGAAGCAGACGATGTACGTAAAATTTTAGAAATGTCATTATAAGAACATAAATAAAGGGAAGCGGTCTATATGTGGACCAGCTTCCTTTTTCAATTAAATCATGCCTTTTTCAGATTCAGGCTTTGATGCGGTATGTTTCCAGCTACGTTCGCCATTATCTTCATCGAATGCCATCGTAACTTTTGTAACACCTTTTTGGTTTAGCAGCAGTGTTGTCAAATTGTCACGCACATCATCCAAATAGGCGAGGGATAAATTCGGGTCTGTTTCTGCAATCAGTTCAACATGTAAAAATTCGCCTTCTTTAATTACTTCAAGTCGTGCGATGTCTGCTATATTTGGATCTTCCATAACAAGATTTCCGATATGCACAAGCATTTCTTCATCGGTTTCACCGATTGCGCCACGTGCGTTATCTAAGAAGACACGACCTACTACATAAAACATCATTAAACCGATGACCATCGATATAAAACCTTCCAATCGGTAGAAACCGGTAAAGTATGCGATGATAATCGCCAAAAACGCCAGGACATTACCTGAAGTAGCGACTAAGTCTTCCATCCATACAAGCTTGGTTGCCGGTTTTGCGCGCTTTAAATACTTTGATGACTGGAAAATTATTATTCCTTTAGGTTCAACACCAACTTCATGAAGCACTTCTTTAGCAGCTTTATTTAAAACAAAACCTTCCAGAAGAATACCAATTGCCAATACACCAAGGGCAATCCAAATTCCGGATGATTCCGTTGCAGGATGGATGAAATGGTGCCAACCTTCTTTAATTGTTTCATATGATAGGATTGCTACAATTAAAACGGCACCCAGACAGACTAAGTTAACAATACGACCGTATCCATTCGGAAATTTTGGTGTAGGAGCTTTCTTTGCTAAGGCTGAACCTATGAATACGAAAAACTGGTTTGCTGCATCCCCGAAAGAGTGCATCATTTCGGCAAACATTGCAACATTTCCTGTAAAGAAGAACGCAATCCCTTTAATGGTACCTAAAAATGTATTGACGAATGCTGCAAGTAAGGACGGTTTATTCCCATCCTTTAGTAATCTGAAAAATTCTCCCATGGCACTTCCTCCGTTAATCTAAATATTCGATTTTAATATTTACTACATAATCCAATTTTCGTAGCCGGTTATAAAGCTCGATTGTATGGTTCGTTTCGACCGTAGATAATCGTATATCGATTTCATGTAACAATTTTTCGGAAAATGGTACATCTCGAATTGAAATGTTATCGATATACATATCATGCTGCCTCAAATAGTCCACGACATTTTTTATATTGTCTGCTTGGTCAGTATTGATAATTAAAGAAACTTCGCGCATTCGTAGCCGTTTCGGACCGAACCTCAACAGGAATGGAGCGAGAAGTTCAATCCCCAATACGACAATAAGGACCGTAATAAATGCTTCAATATAAAAACCTGCGCCTACAGCTATTCCAATAGCGGCGGCACCCCAGATCATGGCAGCTGTCGTAAGTCCTGTTATACTGTCATTCCCTTTGCGCAAAATAACACCGGCACCTAAAAAACCAATACCGCTTACGATTTGTGCTGCTAAACGCAAAGGGTCCATTGTAATGTTAATATCGTCCCGAGCAGGAGTTGAATAGGCAGTCTCAATTGAGATGATTGTAAGTAAACAACTGAATGTCGCAATTACTAAACTTGTCTTTAGACCGACTGGCTTCTTTTTCAATTCCCTTTCGATACCAATAATTAAACTTAGTGTAGCCGCAATTAGCAATTTTAATAAAATTTCTACCGTAAATTTATCATTCGCTAACCATTCCATATCCAAACATCTCCTTCATTCAAAATGGAATTCAAATCCTCTCGAAAAAAATTCTTTAATAAGGTATAGTTTGATAATGTGAATATGAGGTATCGCAAAATATTTCGTATTAGATGATATATATAGAAAGAAGGGTTTTAGTGGAAAGACCACCAATCCACCCGTATATTCCTATTATTATTGGGGTAATCTCTGTTTCCCTTTCTGCGATTTTTGTAAAACTTGCAAGTGCAGATTCTGGCGTTATTGCATTTTACCGTATGCTGTTTTCAATATTGATAATGCTCCCATGGTTTTTAATGAAATATAGCAATGAAATCAAAGTACTGTCAAAACGTGATTGGATATTTTCATCAATCGCAGGAGTATTTTTATCATTTCATTTTATATTATGGTTTGAATCATTAAATTACACTTCTGTAGCGAGCTCTACTGTACTCGTAACAATGCAGCCGCTATTTGCATTTATCGGAACGTATTTATTCTTTAAAGAAAAGATAACGCTTCAGACATTCATTGCAGGGGGCATTGCAATATTAGGCAGCGTCCTTATCAGCTGGGGAGATTTTCAAATTAGCGGTACGGCACTTTACGGAGATATATTAGCATTGATTGCTTGTGCCTTAATAACAGGTTATTTATTGTTCGGGCAAGATGTACGGAAAAGATTGTCTCTTGT